>NZ_JBPQTX010000025.1:0-40101 GCF_051386555.1 Streptomyces sp. URMC 126 | reverse complement strand
GGGCGAGGGACGGGCGGGGTTCCGGGAGGTCCTTGAAGAGGGCCAGGATGTCGGCCTGGGTGCGGGCCTCGTTGAGGGCTTCGGCGCGCTCGCCGTACTCGTCGATGGTCAGCCGGCCCTCGCGACTGTGCGTGGTCAAAGCATCGAGGGCTTCCTCGCGCTCGTCGTCGCCGATGCGGAGCTGGGTTCTGTCGAGCTTGGTCACGCGCTTGATCCTATCGTCAGGCGGAATGGGGGGATCCGGATGTGCCGGACGGAGGGAGGGGGAGGTCGATGGGGGATGGCGGGGGCGCGGCGCGCCCCCGCCATCCGTCAGGCGAGGCGCAGTTCGGGGTTGTAGAGGTCGAACCAGACCGCGACGTCCAGCGCGCGCTCGATGCCGTTGCGGGCGCCCAGCGGCATCTGGGTGGCGTCGATCGCGAGCACCTGGCGCAGCCAGCCCTCGTTGACGAGCTGGAAGGCCGGGTGGTCGGAGTCGGCGAGGAGGTCGCGGGCCTGGGTCTGGAGGGCCTTGACGTAGTCCGGGTCCTGGGTGGAGGGGTAGAAGTTCTTCGCCCGCTCCACGACCGAGCGCGGCAGGCGGTCGCGGGTGGCGGCGCGCAGGAGGCTCTTCTCGCGGCCGTCGAAGGTCTTCATCGACCAGGGGGTGTTGTAGACGTACTCGACCAGACGGTGGTCGCAGAACGGCACCCGGACCTCCAGGCCCGCCGCCATGCTCATGCGGTCCTTGCGGTCGAGCATGGTGCGGACGAAGCGGGTCAGGTGGACGTACGAGCTGCGGCGCATCCGGTGCTCGAAGTCGCTCTCGCCCTCGACGGTGCCGACCTCGGCGGTCACGCGCGCGAAGCTCTCGTGCAGGTGGCCGCCCAGGTCCAGGGCGCCGAGGACCTCGGGGCGGACGACGCCGAGGGGGCTGTAGTCGCCGTTCTCGCCGAGGTTGATCAGCCAGGGGAAGAAGTCCGCCTGCTGGGCCGCCGGGTCGTGGAACCAGCGGTAGCCGCCGAACAGTTCGTCCGCGGACTCGCCGGACAGGGCGACCGTGGAGCGCTCGCGCACGGCGCGGAAGAGCAGCAGCAGCGACATGTCGATGTCGCCCATGCCGGCCGGCAGGTCGCGGGCGGCGACGACGGCGCGGCGCAGCTCCGGGTCGGCGAGCTGGCGGTGGTCGATGAGGATGTCGGTGTGGTCGGAATCCACGTGACCGGCCACGTCGTGGGCGAAGGGGGTGTCCCGGGCGACGCGCAGTTGGTCGGGGGTGAAGCTCTCGTCGTGGCTGGTGAAGTCGACGGCGAAGCTGCGCAGCCGCTCGCCCTTGGCGCTCAGGTGGCCGGCCGCGAGGGCGGTGATGCTGCTGGAGTCCAGGCCGCCGGAGAGCAGGACGCAGCGCGGGACGTCGGCGACCAGCTGGCGGGCGACGGCGTCTTCGAGGAGCTCGCCGACGCGGGCGACGGTCTTGTCGGTGTCGTCGGTGTGGCGGTGGGCCTCCAGGCGCCAGTAGGTGTGCTCCCGGTGGCCGTTGCGGTCGACCGTGACGATCGTTCCCGGCTTGACCTCGGACATGCCGGCCCACACGGCCTGGCCCGGGTCCTTGGTGAAGGTCAGCAGCTCGCGCAGGCCCGCGACGTCGACGGCACGCTCGGTGAGCGGGTTGGCGAGGATCGCCTTCGGCTCGGAGCCGAACAGGACGCCGTCGGCGGTCGGGTAGAAGTAGAGCGGCTTGATGCCGAGGCGGTCGCGGACGAGGACCAGCTTCTCGGCGCGGCCGTCCCACACCGCGAAGGCGTACATGCCGTTGAGGTGCTCGGCGACCTTCTCGCCCCACTCCAGGTAGGCGTGGAGGACGACCTCGGTGTCGCTGGTGGTGCGGAACCGGTGGCCGCGCCGGGCCAGTTCGTCCCGCAGCTCGGTGAAGTTGTACGCCTCGCCGCTGTAGGTGAGGGCGACGGTGCCGGCGGGCGTCTCCTCGACCATGGGCTGCTTGCCGCCCTCCAGGTCGATGATGGAGAGCCGGCGGTGGCCGAGCGCGATGTGGCGGTCGGTCCAGACGCCGTACGCGTCGGGGCCGCGCAGCGCCATGGTGGCGGTCATCGCCTCGACGGTGGGGCGCTCGCGTTCGAGGTCGCGGCCGTAGGAGAGCCAGCCTGCAATTCCGCACATGGTGTTTCTTCACCCGATCCTGGGGTTGTGATGGTCGTTCGGCGGTGACGGCGGCTAGTGCGCCGACTGGTACTCGGTGATCGCGAGGCCCAGGCGGCGGACCCCTTCCGCGATGCGTTCCGGTGTGGGGTAGCTGAAGGAGAGCCGCAGTTCGTTCCGGCCGCGTCCGCTGCCCTCCGCGTAGAAGGCGCTGCCGGGGACGTAGGCGACCTTGTGCCGTTCGGCGTAGGGCGTCAGCGCGTCGGTGTCGACGCCGTCCGGGACGGTGACCCAGACGAAGAAGCCGCCTTCGGGCCGGGTCCAGCGGCTGCCCTCGGGCAGGTGTTCCGCGAGCGCGGCGAGCATGGCGTCGCGGCGGACGCGGTAGCTGTCCCGGTAGGTGTCGATCTGGGCCCGCCAGTCGTGCCGGGCCAGGTAGCGCGAGAGCACGGCCTGGGTGAAGGCGGGCGGGCAGAGGGTCGTGGACTCGGCGGCCTGCACCAGCTTCTCGCGGACGGCGGCCGGGGCGGTGACCCAGCCGATGCGCAGGCCGGGGGCGATGGTCTTGGAGAACGAGCCCAGGTAGACGACGTTCTCGGCGTCCGTCGAGCGGAGGGCCGGGAACGTCCGCCCGTCGAGCGCGAGCATGCCGTACGGGTTGTCCTCGACGACGAGGACGTCGTGCGCGGCGCAGATCTCCAGCACCTCGGCGCGCCGCTCGACGGCGAGGGTGACGCCGGCCGGGTTGTGGAAGTTCGGCACGGTGTAGAGGAACTTGGGCCGCCGTCCGGCGCGTTCGGCGGCCTCCAGCGCGGCGCGCAGCTCGTCCGGCACCAGGCCGTCGTCGTCGACCGGTACCTGGACGACGTCGGCCCGGTAGGAGGCGAAGACGCCGAGGGCGCCGATGTAGCTGGGGGCCTCGGTGAGGACGAGGTCGCCGGGGTCGCAGAAGATCCGGGTGACCATGTCCAGGGCCATCTGCGAGCCGACGGTGACGACGACGTCGTCCGGGTCGGCGGTGATGCCCTCCAGGGACATCACCTCGCAAATCTGCTCGCGCAGCTTGGGCAGGCCCTGGGCGGAGCCGTACTGGAGCACGACCTTGCCGCCGAGGGAGACCAGGCCGGCGGTCTCGTCGGCGATCGCGCGCTGCGGGAGGCCCTCCAGGTTGGGCATGCCGCCGGCGAGCGACACGACGTCGGTGCGGCCGCGCACGGCGAAGAGGGTGGGGATCTCCGAGGGCTTGATGCCCTCGGCGCCGCGGGCCATCCGGGCGAGGTGCCGCTCGCCGGCCCGGGGCGGGGTGGTCGTCGTCATGCGGGTCCCCTACGCGGCCGAGGTGACGGAGCCGACGACGGCCCACAGGCCGGCGACCGAGGCGAACGCCTCGAAGGTCAGCTCGGACTCGGGGATGCGCACCCCGTACTCGGTCTCCAGGTCCATCAGCAGGCTGATCATGCCCATGGAGTCCAGGCCGAGGTCCATCAGGTTGGCCTCGGGCAGGAGGGCGTCCCCGGCCGGGAGGTCGGGGAGGTTGCGGCGCAGGACCTGCTCGAAACGGTCGTCCCACTGGGTGCTCATCTACGGCTCCTGTCGTTCGGTGACTACGTATTGCTGGTCGTTCGTCAGTTCAGGCTGTCCGCCAGGGCCTTCCGGTCCGGCTTGCCGTTCCCGGTGAGCGGGATGACGGGCACGGCCAGGACGGCGGCCGGGACCTTGGCGGCCTCCAGGCGGGCGCGCAACTCGCGCCGGACCTCGGCCGGTTCGGGATCTCCGACGACGAAGAGGGTGAGGTCCCGGGTGCCGTCGGGCGCGAGGGCCACGGCCTCCCGTACGCCCGGGACGTCCAGCGCGGCGGCCTCGATCTCCAGGGTGCTGACCCGCATGCCGAGGCGCTTGAAGATGTCGTCGCGCCGGCCGGAGAAGTAGAGGTGCCCTTCGGCGTCCTGCCGGCCGTAGTCGCCGGTGAACAGCCGGACCTCGCCGGTGCGTTCGCAGCGGCGGAAGCGCGTGGCCGTCTGCTCGGGGGCCCGCCAGTAGCCGGACATCACATGCGGCCCCCGGACGACGAACTCGCCGGTCTCGCCGGGCGGCAGCGGCCGGCCCTCGTCGTCCACCACCAGGACCTGGGTGTCCGGCAGCGGCCGGCCGACGGAACCCGGGCGGGCCAGATCCTCGTCGGGCTCCAGGATCGAGACGCGCTTGCACTCGGTGATGCCGTACATCAGCGACACCGCGGCGCCCGGGAAGGCCGCGCGCAGCGCCGCCACCGAGGGCGGCGGCAGGGCCGCGCCGGTGTTGGTGAACAGCCGGACGGACGTGGGCTCCGGGTCGCGGGCGGCCAGCCGCACCAGCATCTCGGAGAGGGACGGCACGAGGGGGACGACGGTCGCCGCGGTCTCCCGGATGCCGCGCAGCAGCATCACGTCCGGGACCTCGCCCGGCACCACGATCTCCGCGCCGGCCAGGGCGGCGAGGAAGACCTGGTAGAGGCCGTAGTCGAAGGAGAGCGGCAGCCGGCAGTACACCACGTCGTCGGCGCGGTAGCGCAGCCGGGCGGCGACGGCCCGGGTCGCGGCCAGCACCTGGGCGTGCTCGGAGACGACGGCCTTCGGGCGGGAGGTGGTGCCGGAGGTGTACATCAGCAGCGCCACGTCACGCGAGATGGCCGCGGTGGTGACCGGGAGCGGGGCCGGCTCCCGGGCGGAGATCTCCTCCCACGCCTCGTCGAGGCCGAGCACGGGCCGGCCGGTGAGGGCGCGGACGGCGTCGGCGTGCGCCGGGTCGGTGACGATCAGCCCGGGCTCGGCGTCCTCGATGACGCCGCGGAGCTGGAAGTCCTTCATCGCCGGGTTGACGGGGACGAGGACGGCGCCGAGCGCCACCGTGCCGTACAGCAGCGCCAGGTACTCCCGGCCGCTCGCCAGGCGGACCATGACGCGGTCGCCGTGGCCGACGCCGCGCCCGGCGAGCCAGGCGGCGGCCCTGCGGCTGTGCGCGGCGAGCTGCGCGTAGCTCCAGCGGCCGGCGGCGTCGCGGACGGCCGGCCGGTCGGGGTGCTCGCCGGCCGCGCGGGCCAGGAGGTCGTAGACGGGTGTGTGGCTCATGTCGGCTGGTCCCCCACGGTGGCCGGTGCGTCGGCCGGTGCGTTGTCGGTACGGGTACGGGCGGGGGTCGCCCGCCCGGGGACGGTACGGGCGTGGACCGTCTGCCCGGCGGGGGCGCTTCCGGCGCGAACCGCCTGCCCTGCGGGGGTGGCGGCGGCGGAATCCCCTCCGGTACGGGCGTCCCGCCCGGCACGGCCGGCGTCGTCGCCCCCGGCGCGGGCCGCCCGTCCCGCGCGGGCGACGGAGCGGTTCCGCCGGGCCGCGCCCCGGGACACCGCCATCGGGTCCCAGTCGGCCGGGCGGTCGGGCAGCAGTGCCGGGTCGGTGAACACGGCGCCCGCGTGGGCCTCGGCGAGCAGCCGGCGGCCGGTGACGCGGGCCGCGCACAGGATGCCGCTGATCGCCACGCCCACGATGCCGCTGCCGTAACGGCCGCTCTGGCCCACCACGTACAGGCCCTTGACGCTGGTGCGGGCCTCCGGCCGCATGCCGAAGGGCCCCCAGGTGGCGAGCCCGTACGGCGTGCCGCCGGTCGAGGAGATGTACCGCTGGTGGGTCAGCGCGGTGGCCGTCTCCAGGTGGACGGCGCTGTCGCGGATCGGCCCGAGGGCGCGTTCGGCGGCCGTGAGCAGCAGCTCGGTGGCGCGTTCCTTCTCCGCCGCGTAGGCGGGGTCGCGCCGGTAGCCGCCCTGTTCGGGACCACGGTAGCGCAGTGCCAGCGGCGCCATGACCTGGAGGTTGGTGTGCCCGGGCGGGCAGACGTGGGGCGACTCGGGGTCCTTCAGGGAGGCGAAGGAGAGGAAGGCGAAGGGCAGTTCGCCGGACGGGCAGCCCTCGGCGACCTCGCGGTAGGCGGCCTCGACGTCCCAGCCCTTGTGCCACCACACGTTGGCGTTGGGGCGGTCGGAGAAGTCGCGGTCGAGACCCGCGTACAGCACCGCCACCGGCAGCCGCATGGTGGCGTTCCGGGTGCGCTTGACCAGCGCGGGCGGGAAGTGCTCGGCGCCGGTCAGCTCCAGGATGGTGCGCGGGTAGTCGGCGTTGGAGACGACGAGCGGGGCCTCGATCTCCGTACCGTCCGCGAGCCGGACGCCGCGCGCGGTGCCGCGCTCGACGAGGACGCGCTCCACCCGGCTGCGGGTGCGCAGTTCGCCGCCGCGCGCCTCCAGCGCCTCGACGAGCGCCGCGACCAGGCCCTGGGCGCCGCCCACCGGGTAGTAGGCGCCGCGCAGGTAGTGGTCGAGCACCGAGACGTGGGTGAAGACGGAGGTGGTGCTGGGCGGCGAGCCGTAGTTGGCGGACTGCGCGGCGAGCACCGTGCGGGCGCGCGGCGACAGACCGCAGTGCTCGAACAGGTCGAGGAGCGTACGCCGTCCCCAACGCCCGGTGAGCGGCATCAGCTTGAGCATCCGCAGGTCGTCGAGGTCCATGTCGGCGAGGAGGGCCTCGTGCTTCTCCTTGCCGATGGCCTCGCAGATCGCGGCGAAGGCGTCGATGCCCTCGGCGTCCTCGGGCAGGGCCCGCTTCAGCCGGTCGCGGTAGCGGTCCCAGCCGGCCGGGACGCGGACGTCGAGGCCGGGCAGGGCGAGTTCGTCGAAGCCGTCCGGGTCCAGGGCGCGGAAGGCGACCCGGTCGGCGAGGCCGAGGCCGGAGAGGATGGCGGGCAGGATGCCGCCGGGGCCGCAGTCGCCGACGTAGTGCAGGCCGACGTCGAACTCGTAGGCGCGGCGGCGCCGGAAGGCGTGGGCGTTGCCGCCGGCCACGTCGTGCTGTTCCAGCACGAGTACCCGGCGTCCGCAGGCCGCCAGGTAGCCGGCGCAGACCAGGCCGCCGAAGCCGCTGCCGACGACGATGGCGTCCCACTGCCCGGCGGGCGGGTGCCCGTTGTCCCCCATGGTGGTCACTCCTTCGTCAGCCGGTCCGGGCCGGCAGACCGGTCAGTTCTTCTGCGATCAGGTCGAGCAGGGCGTCCGCCCGGGCGGCCATGCCGGGTTCATTGCGGCACGAGAGGCCGATCTCGGTGCGGCCCGGCGGCTGGTAGACGGTGAGGAAGGCCGGGGCGTAGGGCACGTGCATGGGCAGCGAGTACGCGGTCGCGGCCGTGAAGCCGCCGCCCGAGAGCGCGTCCAGGTCGACCTTGCCGAGGTCGGAGACGACCAGCGTGCAGGGGTAGGTCTCGCGGTGTTCCCGGGTCGCGCGGGCCGCGCCGAGGGTGGGCGCCATGCCGGACGAGGTGACGGGGAACGCGCCGATCGACGACAGTTCCTGCCGCTCGAACATCGCGCGCAGCAGCCGCCCCTGGATCTGCGCCCGGTCGGCGCCGGCCGGGACGTCGACGAAGAGCGGGAGGCTGAGGTTGGCCGTGGAGGCGAGGGACGGGTCGTGGCGGCGGATGTTGACCGGGACCATGAAGCGGCAGTCCTCGTCCGGCATCAGCGCGCACATCGCGGCGGCGGTCCTGGCCACCACGGCGTTGTGGTTGCCCTCGACGGTCCTGCGGCGCCACAGCCAGGGCACCTCGGGCACACCGGGCGCGGTCCCGGCGTCCGGGCCGGCCGGCAGCCGGTCGAAGGGGTTGGGGCACTCGGGGGCCGGGCCCGGTGCGGGCGCGCCGGTGCCGAAGCGCTTGACGACGCCCGACTCGGTCTCCGTCGAGGGCGCGCCCTCGGGCTCCTCGCCGCGCAGGGCGCGGAAGACCTCCTGCGCCCAGGTCATCACGCCCTTGCCGTCCATGACGGCGTGGAAGGCGCGGAAGACTAGGGTGGCCGGTTCGCCGGAGAGCAGCAGCACCTCGCAGTTGGGGCCCTTGACCGGGCTGAACGGCCGGCGCAGCACCTCGCTGCCGGCCGTGTCGAAGGTCCGGCGGTCGAGCGCGGTGCCGTCCACCTCGACGACGGGCGGGGTGACACCGCTGTCCGCCCAGCGGTTGCCCCGCTTGACCAGGCGGGCGCCGGGGCAGGCCTCGGACGCCACGGCGACGGCCCGTCGGAGCTCGTCGGCGGTGACGCCGCCCCGGCCCTCGACGAAGATCTGGATGGCCATGGGGGGTGTCACCAGCGCGCCGGCGAGGTAGCCCCGTTCGGTGGGCGAGATCGGCCGGCTGTAGCCGGCGTCGGCGCGGCGTGCGCGGCTGACGGCGGTCATCTCTGCGTTCCTTTCGTTCTGGTGAGGCTGCCGGCACATGCGGGGCCGATGCTCTCGGGCGGTCCCGCGGGGAAGGCGGGGTGTCCCTCGCCGGCGTCCGGCGGCAGGGGGCGGACGGTCAGCGGGGACCGGGCGGCCAGCGCGACGTACGTCGGGCGCCGGGGGCCGGCGCCGCTGTCGGCTGCGGCCAGGGTGTCGCTCCACAGCCACCACCCGTCCCCCGCCTCCCGCCACCCCGGCCGCCAGCCGGGCAGCGGGTCCAGCCGCTCGGGCCGTACTCCGGCCGTGCCCCGGGCCTTGAGCAGGGCCTCGACCTCGGTCCACTCGCGGACCGTGGCCACCGCCCCGGGCGGCCGGCCCAGGACGCGGGCGAGCCAGCGCAGGGCGGCCGGCCGTTCCCGGTGCTCCTGGACGTCCGCCCCGACCCAGACGTCCCGGGCGAGGGCCGCGAGGCCGAGGGCCCCGGTGTGCGAGACGGAGCCGCGCCAGCCGGAGTCCGGCCAGTGCCAGCGGCCGTCGGGCCGCCGCTCCGGCGGTTCGCGGAGTCCGGCCGCCGCCTCGGCCGCCGCGCGCAGCAGCACGCGCCCGGAGGGGCTGGAGCGGCGGCCGAAGGCGTCGCGTGGGAGCCGAGGGGCGGCGGCGAGGCGGACGTACAGCGTCCCGGTCCGCTCCTCGGCGGGGATCACTTGACGAACCGGAACCGCGGCACGGCCAGGACGAAGAACAGCGCGGCCAGGCCCAGCAGGAATCCGCTGGCCGGCAGCACCGTCTGGAGGTCGGCGCCCTTGACCATGACCTCCTGGAAGGCGTTGAGCGCCTTGCCGTGCGGGGTGAAGTCGGCGATGTCCCGCATGAACTCCGGCATGAAGATGCCGGGCACCATGCAGCCGCCGAGCGCGGCCAGCACCAGGATGACGATCGTGCCCATGCCGTTGACCTGCGACTCGCTCTTGGCGAACGAGGCCAGCAGCAGCCCGAGCGCCACCGCGCAGCAGCCGAGCGCCACGGTGATCGGCACCAGGGCGACCGGGTGCACGCCGAGGTCCATGCCGAAGACGAGCTTGCCGAAGGCCATCAGCAGGCCCACCTGCACCACCGCGACCAGCAGGTACGGGACGACCTTGCCGAGCAGCAGCTGCCAGCGCGCCACGGGCGCGGACAGCAGTCGGCGGAACGTTCCCTCACGGCGCTCGACCATGATCGAGCCCGCCATGACGGTGACGATGAAGAAGACGTACATGACGGTGTAGCCGGGGACGTTCTGCTGGTACACCGAGGGGTACTTCACGCCCGACATGCCCTTGGGGAAGGTGCTGGTCGAGGTCACCCCGCTCCACGTCTCGTCGATCTTGTCGATCTGCTTCTTCAGCGCGGCCTTGCGCACCGGGTCGCGCTCGGCGGCCCGCTGCTTCTCCAGCGAGACGGCCGTGCGGGTGCTGGAGGTGACGGTCAGCACCGCGCTGCGGACGGCGGCCTGGAGCGGGTCGACGGCCTGGCGGGACGACGAGGGGTCCACCACGAAGGAGAAGTGCGGCTTGCGGCCGCTCTCCACCTCCTTCTCGAAGCCGGCCGGGATGACGACGGCGAACGAGTCCTTGCCGGAGCGCACCCGCTTGTCCGCGGCGTCGGCCGTCAGCCCGGTGGTGACCTTCAGCTCGTCGCTGCCCCCCAGCGCCTTGGCGACGTTTTTGGCGGCGATGCCGCCGTCCTGGTCGACGATCGAGATGTTCATCTTCGGCGCGGAGCCGAGCGTGTCGAAGGAGTTCGACAGGGCGAGGCTCATCACCGTGATGAAGAGCATCGGCGAGACGAACAGGGTGATCAGGGAGGCGCGGTCCCGCAACAGGACCAGCAGCTCCTTGCGGATCATTGCAAACATCAGGCACCGTCCCTGATCTGGCGGCCGGTCAGGTCGAGGAAGAGGGATTCGAGGTCGGGGCGGCCGAGGCGGATGCCGCCCAGGCCCAGACCGGTCCCGGCGGCGATCTCGGAGACCTCGCGCAGGGTGGCCGGCATGTCCTTGACCCGGATCCGCAGCACGGACGCGCCGTCCCCGGCCGCGGCCACGGAGACCTCCCCGTGGCCCGCGAACCGCGTCTCCAGCCAGGACATGCCGCCGGGGAGCTTCTCCAGTTCCTCGCCGGTGGGCGCCCATTCGAGCAGGCCCTCGCCGAGCGGCCGGAGCAGTTCCTCCTGGGTGCCCTCGGCGAGGACCTTGCCGTGGTCGACGATGACGATGCGGTCGCAGAGCTGCTCGACCTCGGGCATGTAGTGGCTCGTGTAGACCACCGACATGCCGAACTCGGCGCGCAGGCGCAGCACCGTCTCGAAGATCTGGTTGCGGCTCTGCGCGTCCACGCCCACGGTGGGCTCGTCCAGGAAGAGCAGCCGGGGCATGTGGAGCAGGGCCGCCGCGATGTTCACGCGGCGCTGCATGCCGCCGGAGTAGGACGCGACCTTGTCGCCGGCCCGGTCGGTGAGCCCGACCACGTCCAGCGCCCAGTCGATCCGCTCGCGGCGCTCGGCGCGGGAGAGCTTGTAGGCGCCCGCGAAGAAGGTCAGGTTCTGCCGGGCGCTGAGCGTCGGGTAGAGCGCGATCTCCTGCGGGACGACGCCGATGAGGGCCTTGGCCCGCGTCGGCGCGGCCGCGAAGTCGGCGCCGTCCACCTGGATGGTGCCGCCGTCGGGCTTGAGGGCGCCGGTCAGCATGGCGATGGTCGTCGACTTGCCGGCGCCGTTGGGGCCGACGAAGCCGAGGATCTCGCCGGTGCCGACGCGCAGCGAGACGCCGTCGACCACGGCGCGGTCGCCGAACCTCTTGACGAGGCCGGTGGCGGCGAGGACGTCGTCCGTCCGGACGCCGGACGGTGTGGCCGTCGCGGTGACGGTCATCGGGTGTCCCCCTTCGAGACGACCAGCGACACATAGCTGCCGCCGTAGGCGAAGCTGGAGATCAGGGCGTGGTCGACGCTGCCCTGACGGCCGCCTCCCGTGATCAGGCCGGGCAGTTCGTCCGGCGCGTCCTGGACGCCCGCGGTGCCCGGCAGGACGCCGTCGCCCATGGCACGCAGCGCGGCGGCGAGGGCGAGGCCGGGAGCGGAGCCGTAGGTCTCGCCGAACACCGACTTGGTGGCGGTGACGGGGCGTTCCGCCAGGCCGCCGGCGCGGAGCGCGGCGATCTCGGCGGCGTCGACGGCCTCGCGGCCCATGGCCGCGGAGGCGACCAGGCCGATGTCCTCGGGCGTGAGGCCCGCGGCGCGGACGGCCTCGGTCATCGAGCGGGCCCAGGCGGCGCCGTCCGGGCGGAGCCCGGCGATGCCGCTGTCGTCGCCGGTGAGTCCGAAGCCGGCGATGCGGCCCAGGACGGGGCGGCCGGACGCCTTCGCGGCGTCGGTGGACTCCAGCGCGATGGCGACCGCGCCGGCGGACAGCACCGTACCGCCGCCCCCGAACGGACGGACGTCCGAACTCCCCAGGAAACCGGGGACCTTGACGTGCCCGGCGACCAGGGCGTCGGGGCACTCGTCCGCGACGACCACGACGATGCGCTCGGCGGCGCCGCGGGCGATCAGCCGGTAGGCGTAGTGCAGCGCGCTCAGGGCGCTGGTGCCGCCGCTGCAGACGGTGGCGGTGATGCCCTTGAAGCGGTGCAGGATGGCGACGTGCCCGGCGGCGGCGTTCACCACGGTGTTCGGGAAGAACTTCGGGTTGGCGCCGGCGGGCCCGCCGGCGAGCACGACACCGCTGTCGAATTCCTGGACCGGGGTGATCGGGGCCAGACCGGTCGCGAAGATCAGCCCGGTCTGGGCGGCCTCCTGGCGGCTGGGCTTGCCGTACGCCCGGTGCAGCTCGGCGACGACGGCCGCGGCCAGCCGGCTGGTGGGGTCCATCCGGCGGAGCACGGCCGGGTTGATGCCGGCGGCGATGGCCTTGAAGTCGACCGTGCCGGCCCGGCGGGTGCCGTAGCCGTCGATGGCGACCTCGCCCTGGTAGACGGGCGTGCCCTCGGCGAGCGCGGCGAACAGCTCGTCGTTGCCGGTGGCCGTGCCCGCGATGCCGGCGACGCCGGTGATGACGACGTCCCGGCCGGCCGCGGCCGCCGCGGCGGCGGGCGGCTCGGTGGTGACGCGCTCGGGGTGCCGGATCACCAGGGCGGCGTTGTTGCCGCCGAAGGCGAAGGAGTTGGAGACGACGACGTCGACGTCCTGCTCCCGCGCGGCCTCCGGGACGATGTCGAGGCCGCTGGGGGCCTCGGCGCCGCCGGTGTTGGCGGTGGGCGGCAGCACGCCGTCGCGCACCGCGAGGGCGCAGACCACGGCCTCGACCGCGCCGGCCGCGCCCAGGGTGTGGCCGATCATCGACTTGGTGGAGCTGACCGGCGGCGGCGTCTTGAAGAGCGTCTTGATCGCCTTGGGCTCGACCTTGTCGTTGGTCGGCGTGCCGGTGCCGTGGCCGTTGATGTAGTCGACGTCCTCGACGGTGTGCCCGGCGCTGAGCAGGGCGGCGGCCATGGCGCGCTGGGCGCCCTCGCCGCCGGGGTCCGGCGCGGTCTGGTGGTAGGCGTCGGCGGACAGGCCGTAGCCGGCCACCTCGGCGATGGCGGACAGGCCGCGGGCCGCGGCGGCGTCCGCCTTCTCCAGGAGCAGGAAGCCCGCGCCCTCGCCGAGGTTGAGGCCCTCGGAGCGGGTGTACGGCGAGCAGCCGCCGGAGTCCAGCGCGCCCAGCGAGTTGAAGCCGTTGAAGGACAGTTCGGCCAGCGGGTCGACACCGCCCACGAGCACGGCGTCGGCCTCGCCGCTCCACATGAGCTCCAGCGCGTAGCCGATGGCCACGGCGCCGGCCGCGCAGGCGTTGGAGAGCAGCGAACGGGGGCCGCCCAGGCCGAGCTTCTCGGCGACGGCGTCGGCGACGCTGTGCAGCGCGTAGCCCTTGAGCAGCCGGACGTCCGCCTTGCGCAGGCCCTCGCGGATCCACTGCTGGTGGAACGTGCCCACGCTGCGGCTGGTGCCGAGACTGCTGCCGATGACGACGCCGACCCGCTCGGGGTCGTAGCCGGCCTCGGCGAGGCGACCGTGCTCGACGGCCTCGGTGGCGGCGGTGAGGGCCAGCGTCAGACAGCGGTCGACGCCGGGCACCTCCTTGACGGGCGACTGGCCGCCCTGGGTGGTGATCAGGCCCGTGGTGTCGACCTCGGTGACCGTGCCGATGCCGCTGCGGGCGGCCCGGATGGCGGTCCAGCACTCGTCGGCGGTGGAGCCGACGGCCGAGATCATGCCCAGGCCGGTGATGACGATGCGCATGGTCAGGCTCCGAGCCGCTCGTTCCAGGACTGCGGGATGACGACCGGGGAGGCGGCGGTGCGCAGCGTGACGGCGGTGCCGTCCGCGGTGCGGCCGGTGAGCTCCAGGCCGGGGACGTCGAAGGGCTTGTCCAGCAGGGCCAGGGCGATCTCCTGGTCGGCGCCGGCGAGCGGGGCGACGAGGTGGACGGTGCCGATCGCGCGGTCGCCGGCCTCGACGGTGCTGCCGGCGGCGGGCGCCTGCCCGGCCTCGGCGAGGACGGTGATCAGGCCGCGCCCGGCCTCCTCGGCGGCGGCCAGCGCCTCGCCGCCGCGGAACTCGTCCTCACGGCCCCAGCTGACCAGCCACTCCAGGCCGGCCTCGCGCACGGTCAGGCCCTCGGACTGGGCGGGGATCTGCGGGTGGCGGACCTCGGTGCGGGCGCGCAGCAGCGCCTCGGCGCCGGCGGCGCCGCCGCCCAGCTCGGCGGCGCGGGCGGCGACCCACTCGGCGGCGCCGGAGTCGGCCGGGGCGATGAGGAGGTAGCCGTACTCGCCGGTGGTGCCGATGCGGGCGAGGACGCCCTCGGCGCCGCCGTCACCGGGCAGGGTGACGGCGGTGGCGCCGTGCAGCACGAGGCTGGAGATCTCGAAGTCCACCAGGTCGGCGGCGATCTGCCAGGACTTGGGGCCCTCGAAGGCGATCGCGACGTGGTCGGCGGCGTCGGTGATCTCGACGTCCTGGACGCCGGCGTCGGCGGCGGTCTTCTCCAGCAGGCCGGCCAGGTCGGCGCGGGAGTGGGCGAGCAGCCGGCTGGTGTCGTCGAGCTCGATGTGGGTGACGGCGTCCCAGACGGTGGCGTCCTCGTTCAGGATCAGGCTCTCGCGGGCGGTGTCGGGCTCGACGTACTCGCTGTCGCGGGCCAGGGCGCGGGAGAGGACCTCACCGCGCTCCAGGCCGCCGAGGGTCACCAGGGCGGCGCCCGGCGTGTAGACGCCGACGGTGGTGCGCAGGTACGCGTACTGCTCGGCGACGGTGGCCGGGGTGGCGGTGGTCATGTCGTCTCCTTGGGGTGTCTCGTGTGTCGGTTCGACGGGTGGTGCGGAATTCGGTGGGGTGGTGCGAAGTCGGGGGCCGCCCCGGGCCCGGGGGTTCGGCCCGGGGCGGCGGTCTCAGCGGCCTTCGGCGCGGGTGCGGAGCAGCGCGTCGGCGGCGGCGAGGTCGGGCAGGACGGTGAGCGACCAGCCGGCCGCGAGGGCCGTGCCGCCCGGCTGCCGGGCGACCAGGCCGACCAGCGGTCCCGCCTTGGTGTTGCGGACGAAGACCTCGGCGCCGGGCCCGTTCCCCGGCGCGACGGACAGCCAGCGGCCGTCCGCGAGCCGGAGGGCGAGCCGGTCGCTCCAGCGCTGCCACGCGCCGGGCTTCCGGATCGTCCAGAGGTCGCCGGGCCGGCCGGGCACCAGGACCTCGGGCTGCCGGGGCGCGGCCGGGGTCAGCCAGACGACGACGTCGCTGTCGTCGTCGCGCGCCTCGGCCCGCAGGTCGAGGTCCAGCCGGTCGGCCGGGCCGGCGGCGGGGGCCGCGACGGACCAGTCCAGGCCGGCCGCGCACAGCCGGCCCGTCGGCTCGTCGAAGCGCCACTCGTGCCGCTCGGCGCCCCAGCCGAGGCCGCGGTCGGGGTCCTCGCGCGGCCCCTGGCGGACGGCCCAGAGGCCGGCCCGCCAGTGCGGGTTGCTGCCCAGGACCCGTTCCTTGGGGAACGGGGTCGCCAGGACGGACTTCCCCGCCGAGCGCCAGGCGGCGATCCCGCCCGCCTCGGCGCTGACCAGCAGCGTGTCCGCGCCGACGGCGGCCCGGTGGACGGGACGGCGGGCCACGGTGTCGGCCGACCATGCCGCCCGGTCCGCCACGGCGGTTCGCGCCGGGACGGTCTCCGCGACCTGTGGAGCGAGCGGTTCCATGCCGTCGGCGGTCATGGGGGCACCGCCCGGCCACTCCGTGCGGACGGTGACGGCGTGGGCGTGGCCGGGGCCGCCGGGGGCGAAGTCCAGCAGCACCAGCGCGTCGGTGACGAGCCGGGCCCGGGCGTCGCCGCTCCGGAGGTCGAGGCCGACCGAGGCCGCCTCGTCCCACCAGCCGATCCGCGCGTCCTGGCCGAGCTCGACGCCGGCGGTGGCGAACTCGGTGGCGTCGACGGGGTGCAGCCCGCGGCCGGCCGGCACATGGCCGTCCTCCGTGAGCAGCAGCCCCTTGCGCAGGCCGCCTTCGGCGATCGTCCGCAGGGTGTCGGCGGGCGGCTCGCCGCCCTCCCAGCGGAAACGGTTCTCCAGTACGCCGCCGGTAAGCGTGGTCTCGCGGTACAGCACCCCGTCCGGGTGCCGCTCGGCGACCAGCCAGCCGTCGGCGCGCGGGGTGACGGTGAGGGCGTCCTCCCGCCGCAGGGCGCGGCGGAAGCCGGTGACGAACGGCGGTCCGAAGACCGGCCAGGTCTCGCGCAGCAGCGGGCCGAGGTGACCCGCCCCGTGCAGCTCGATCCGGCCGTCCCCGTGGTGCAGTTCGAGACGGAGGCCGTCCGCCTCGACGGTGCTGACAGCCGGCGGCGCGGGCACGGGCTTCGGCGCCAGGGCCGGCGCCTCCGCCGCGTCCGTGCCGACGTGCAGCACCTCGCCGTCCTCGGGGTCCAGCAGGACGGTGAACACCGTTCCCTCGATGGCCAGTTCCGTGCGCAGGACGGTCCGCCCGCCCAGCTCCTCGGTGTCCTCGCCGAGGGCGCGGTCACCGCCGCCCACCATGTACCGCCAGCTGGCGTTCAGCTGGAGCGACGGCGGGATGAGGTGGGCGTAATCGCGGCGCAGCCGGGCCATGACCCGCGGCATGTAGCTGACCAGCTCGATGTTGCCGTCCTCGGTGGCCTCCACCGGCCCGGTGACGCTGCACCCGACCTGGCGGTAGAGCGGGAAGGCCAGCTTGTTGCCGGGGTTGGCGGTGAGCCGGATGACCTCCACGCCGGACAGCCGCAGGGTGCGGATGGCCTGCGAGAAGATCCGGCCCGCGACCGAGCCGCCGCGCAGCGCGGGGCTCAGGAAGAACATGTCCCCGAACACCTCGCCCGGGGCGTACGCCCGGCGGACGTGGCCCTGGAAGAAGCCGATGGTGCCCTGGATCTCCCCGTCCGCCTCCACCACGAGGAACAGCCGCGTGCCGCGCTCGGCCAGCTCGCCGCGGACGAGCGCCGCGTCGAGCTTCCGGTCCACCGGGTTGGGGACGTCGGTATACCGGTTGTAGAGCTCGGCGATCGCCGCCGCGTCCGACTCCTCGTAGGGCCGGATCACCAGCTCACTGGAGTCCACTCGGGTCCCCCGCGGTGCGCTCGCTGACAGTCAGCGAGCCCTTGGCGGCCAGCTCGCCGTCGACGCTGGCCTGGACGGTGACGGGCGTCAACCGGTCGAAGGGGCGGCCGAGTTCGACCTTCATGGTGAGCCGGTCGCCGGGGACGACGAGCCGGCTGAACTTCATCTGCCGGATCGCGCCGAGGTAGCCGACCCGGGCCGCGGTCTCCGCCTCGCCGCCCTCCCCGGCCTCGGCAAGCCAGGCGGAGGCGTAGACGACGGCGGTCAGCTGGGCCATCGCCTCGACGATGAGGACGCCCGGCATGATCGACTGGTCGGGGTAGTGACCGGCGAAGTACGGCTCCGAGATGGTGACGTTCTTGATGCCGTAGCCGGACTTGCCGGGGATCACGTCGTACGCGCGGTCGACGAGCAGCATCGGCCAGCGGTGCGGCAGCAGCGCCCGGATCGCGTTGGCGTCGAAGCTGAGCGGGGTGGGAGTGGGGGTGGTCACGCCGCCTCCACCTGCGGGATCTCGCCGCGGTCGGCGATGACGAAGTCGATGAGGCGGTTGATCGAGCCGAAGGCGGAGCGGTCGTCGTCGCTGATCGTGACGTCGAGCTGCTCCTCGACCATGACGACGATCTCCAGCGTGTCCAGCGAGTCCAGCTCCAGGCCGCGGCCGAACAGCGGCTGGTCGTCGCCGATCAGCTCGGGGCGGATCTCCAGGCCGAGGCTCTCCACGAGCTGGGTCTTGACGTGGTTGTTGAGGGCGGTGCGCGCCTCGGCGGTCGCCAGCAGTTCCTCGTAGGTGGCGGTCATGGCGGTACTCCTGTGTCTAGTGGTGGGTGGCATACCGGAACGTGCCGGGGCTTACGGGACGAGTCCGCCGTCGACGACGAGGACCTTCCCCGTGATGTAGGAGGCGGCCGGCGAGGCCAGGAAGGTGACGGCCGACGCCACCTCCTCGGGGGTGCCGGCGCGCTTCATGGGCACCGTGCCGATCAGCCGCTCGCGTACCGCGGGGGGCATGTCGCGCACCATGTCGGTGTCCGTGAACCCGGGGGCGACGATGTTGACGCGGATGCCGCGCTCGGCGACCTCGCGGGCGAGGCCCTTGCCGAGGCTGATCAGACCGCCCTTGCTGGCGCTGTAGTTGGCCTGGCCGGGCTGGCCGGTGACGCCGCTGGTGGAGCCCATGAGGACGATCGACCCGCCGGTGCGGTGCATCATCTTGACCGACTCGCGGCAGGTGAGGAAGGCGCCGGTGAGGTTGGTGTCGATGACCCGCTGCCACTTGTCGAGGCTCATGGTGGCGAGGAAGCCGTCGGCCGTGATGCCGCCGTTGGCGACGACGACGTCGAGCCGCTTCCACTCGGCGCGGATGGTCTTGAACATCGCCTTGACCTCGGCCTCGACGCCGACGTCCGCCCGGACCACCAGCGCCTTGCGCCCCATCTCCCGGATCTCCGCGGCCACTTCCTCGGCGGCCTCGGTGCGGGAGACGTAGTGCACGACCACGTCGCAGCCGGCCGCGGCCAGGGCCAGGGCGCAGGCCCGGCCGATGCCCCGGGAGGCGCCGGTGACCAGGGCCACGGTGGACGGTTCGAACTGCATGGCTGTACTCACTGTTGTCAGGCCCCCAGGCGGCGCAGCAGCGCGGTGAGGGAGGTCGGCGTGTCCACCAGGGACACCTGCGGTTTGGCGGGGAAGTGCTTGGCCAGGCCGACGAGGGCCTTGGCGGGCCCGACGGCCACCAGCGGGGCGGCGGGCTCGGGCCGTCCGGCCGTCGCCTCCATCAGCTCCCGCCAGCGGACGGGCGCGCACAGGGCGTCGGCGAGGTCGCGCCGCACGGCGGCCTCGTCGGTGCCGAAGGCGCCGGTGGTGATGAGGCCGACCGGGGCCTCGGCGGGCCGCAGCGGGACCTCGGCGACGGCGGCCTCCCAGTCGGCGGCGGCCGGTGCCATCAGCCGGCTGTGGAAGGCGTGCGAGACGTCCAGCGGCTTGGCGCGGGCGCCGACGGCCGCCGCGAACTCCTCGACGGCGGCCAGGTCGCCGGAGGCGACGAACTGTCGCGGGCTGTTGTCGGCGGCGATGTCGAGGCGGCGTTCGGCCGCCGCGGCCAGTGCCTTCTCCCGCTCGTCGCCGGTGGCGAGGACCGCGCACATGCCGCCCTCGCCGGGCGCGGCGGCCATCAGCTCGCCGCGCAGCCGGACCAGGCGTACGGCGTCGGCGAACTCCAGCCGCCCGGTGGCGACCAGCGCGGTCACGGCGCCGACGCTGTGGCCGGCGGCGGCGGTCGCGGTCGTGCCGTGTGCCTCCAGCACGCGCCAGGCCGCGACGGAGGCGGTCAGCAGGGCCGGCTGGGCGTTGTCCGTCGAGGCGAGCTCGGCCGCGGGGGCGTCCCAGCACAGGGCGCGCAGGTCGGTGCCGAGGGCGTCGGACGCCTCGTCGAAGACGGCCGCGGCCTCCGGGTGGGCGGTGGCGAAGGCGCGCCCCATGCCGGGCGTCTGGCTGCCCTGGCCGGGGAAGAGGGCGAGGACGCCCGGTCCGCCGCTCATCGTCCGGAACCCGTCGCGTCGTGCCCGAGGAAGCCGTCGACGCGCACGCCCAGCCCGCGCTCGGCGGCCCGCGCGCGGACGTACTCGGCCAGCGCCATGTCCAGGATGCCCAGGCCGAACGGCGAGAAGACGGTGATCCGCCCGGGGTCGCGGGTGAACGGCACGGTGCCGCGGACGAGCGCGCCGATGCTCGCGTCGATGAAGTCCCGGTTGCCCACCTGCTGTTCGGCCAGGTGCAGCGAGGTGCGCTCGCGGCAGACGTGGTCGGCGTCGTCGACGACGTTCTGCGCACCGAGGATGACCTCGGGGTGCAGGTCGCGCAGCGAGACGTGCAGTACGACGGTGCCGGGGCGGAGTTCGTCGGAGCCGAGGTGGGGGGTGCCGCTGGTGGTGGCCAGGGCGACGAGGCCGTGCCGGGCCAGCGCGGTGGGACGGTCCGTGGCGACGTCCACGGTGAGCTCCGGACCGAGCTCGCGGCAGCGGGCGGCGAACGCCTCGGCGCGCTCGGCGTCGAGGTCGAAGACGGTGACCTCGCGGAGCGAGGGCAGGGCCACCAGGAGGAAGCGCAGCACCTCGGTGTTGATGACGCCGCCGCCGACGAGGGTGACGCCGGTGGGCTCGTCGCCCTCGGTGAGCAGCCGGGCGGCCAGGGCGGCGCTCGCGGCCGTGCGCTTCGCGGAGATCTGCGAGCCCTCCAGGAGGGCCACGGGGAAACCGTTCTCCAGGGAGTTCAGGACGATGGCGGCGCTGGCGCGCGGCAGCCCCTCGTCGATGTTCCCGGGGAAGGAGGCGATCCACTTCATTCCGGCGACCGGGCTGTCGCCGTCGGCGAACGCGGGGAGCCCGATGACGCGG
Organism: Streptomyces sp. URMC 126; assembly: GCF_051386555.1. Taxonomy (NCBI): domain Bacteria; kingdom Bacillati; phylum Actinomycetota; class Actinomycetes; order Kitasatosporales; family Streptomycetaceae; genus Streptomyces; species Streptomyces sp. URMC 126. The sequence goes on along the minus strand of NZ_JBPQTX010000025.1, from coordinate 19,690 downwards.
TTGCGGTCGTCGCCGGGGAAGCGGAGGAAGGTCGAGTGCGGGACGGCGGTGCGGCCGTCCTCGTGGGCCCCGTAGGTCTCCTGGACGAGGGCGAGGATCTCCTCCTCGCGTCCGGCGAGCACCTCGTGGACGTCGGCGTGTCTGGCGATCAGCACGGAATTGCTCCTACGGTCTCGGGCACCGGGCCCGTGTTCTCTTGCCACAGATGGGAGACGTCACCGAATTGCCGGGTGACCCAGGAATCCGAGTAGATGGTCTCCAGATAGCGCTCGCCGCTGTCCGGGAAGACGACCGCGACCCGGGAACCGTCCGGAATCGCGTCGCGCATCCGGTCGACGGCCGCGACGACCGCTCCGGACGAGCCGCCGGCCAGAATGGCCTCGCGGTCCACCAGGCGCCGGCACATGCGCACGCATTCCAGGTCCGACACGTGCACCACGTGGTCCGCCGCCCGGGGGTCGAACAGAGCGGGCCGGATCGCCGCTCCGTGTCCCGGCAACAGCCTTGTGGTGGGCGGCTGTCCGCCGAATATCGCGCTGCCGACGGCGTCGACCGCGACGATGGTCGTCGAAAGCCCCGTCTTTCTGGCGTAGTCGGCGCAGCCACGCAGTGTGCCACATGAACTCGTCGCGCAGAAAAGGTAGTCCACGCGCCCGTCGAGGGCGGCGACGATCTCCCGCATGGTCTGTTCGTGCGCCGCCGCGTTGAGCGGATTGCCGTACTGGTTGGGCCAGTAGGCGTCGGGCAGGGACCGTACCAGTTCCCGCACCCGCCGAATGCGGCTCGGGAGGTACTCGCCGGTCTCGGGGTCGGGTTCGGTGATGACCTCCACCTCCGCCCCGTAGGAGCGGATGATGGCGATGTTCTGCTCCGTCGTCTTGGCGTCCACGACACAGACGAACCGCAGCCCGAAATACCGGCAGACCTGGGCGAGCCCGATCGCCAGGTTGCCCGAGCTGGACTCCACGACCGTGGACCGCCCGGGTACCAGTTCACCCGAACTCACCTTGTCCAGCAGCATGTTGAGCGCGACCCGGTCCTTGACGCTGCCGCCCGGGTTGAACTTCTCGAGCTTGGCGAAGACGCGGAACACTTGGTCCGGAAAGATCCTGTCGAGTTCTATCAGAGGAGTGCCGCCGATCGTGTCGAGCACTCCCCCGATCCCTCGACTCGGCATCGCTTGCGCGAGCATGCGAAAGGTCCCCCTTGGCGCGGCGAATGACCGCATGACGTCGTGAATACGAGACGCCGGTCGGCCTGCGGGCAGCGCGAAACGGCGTGGGAATATCGGCGGCGCGGACCGGATCCGGGTACAACGGACCGCCACGGCGCGGCCGAGAAAAGGATTTGGTCGATTCCGGACACGTCAGGGCGTCAGACGCCCCGAAAGGTCCGGTGATGAAAGTAAGTCAGTCAGTCCCGCGCACCCGGCGCGAGAAGATCAGCGTGCTGCGGACGCGTGGACGGCAGCCCGCGGAAACGGTGAACCCGAGAAGAACGAACGGTTCCGGCGACCGGGTCACACCACCGGCCGGCCCCGTTCGGCCGTTCATCGATCGAGACACATCCCCCGGGAATCCCTGTATGGACGGATTCCGGCCCGATACCCTTCAAGACTCTCCCCCGTATGCCCGACCCCCCGCACGCTTCCGTTGCACGGAACGCGGCGCGTCGAGCTGTTAACCCCACTTAACGCCGGTGAGCTTAGGCAGATCCGGCCGAGAATGCAAGATCGTCTCAACGCCATTGAACCGACTGGTCAGTAACCATTGGGACGGCATCACAGGGCGACGGCGCGCCCCCTTCGCCGGTGAACCCGCACCCCAGCACCGGGGACCTCACCCCCTGATGCGTGATCAGATGTCTGACGATCCGTCAACTGCGTTGCCGCGCAAGTGGAAGCCCACGATCCGTTCACTCGACCCTCACCCCGCACCACACGCCCCGTAACCGGAACATCACCCTCCAGGGGCGAATTGCCCGCAATATCCGGTGATCATCCCCACAGCTTTGGACCAGACCTATAGGTAACCGTCGGCAACCGAGTAAAAAAGCGGTCATGAGAGACGCGAACTCAGCTTGCGCCGCAGCCTCGTTGCCCCTCGCGCAAAAGCTGGAGTACCTGCGGTCGCGCGGCGGCCCCGACGGCGGAGAACCGCCGTCGGACCGCCACATCGCCGACGCCGTCAACAAGGAGGCGGGCGAGACGGTCATCTCTCACGTGACGCTCGGAAAACTCCGCAAGGGCGAGCAAGTGGCCACGACGGACGCCAGGTTGGCCGCGCTCGCCGACTATTTCGGGGTCGATCCGCTCTTCCTCCAGCGGAGCCGGGAGGAAATCGTCAACGAGATAGCCCTGCGGCTGCGCTACCTCATCGCGTTGCACTCCGGTGACATCACCGGGACGGGCCGGCTCTCCGGCTCCCACGCGGAGCTCGTGGAGTTCGTCGAGAGAGCGGTACGCGAGCGCCAGACCGACGAGGGGCGCTGACCGGGAGCCCGCATCGCGCGGGCCCCACGCGTTCCTCGGCGGTGCCGCGCCCCGGCCCCGCGCCAGCGGCCAGGAGGCCCCCGGACCAGCGGTCCGGGGGCCTCCTGCGCGTCGGAGCGGCCCTCCCCCGGCGGCGGCCCCCGCGACAGGAGCCCTCCCCCGGCCGGACGGCCCGCCACGCCCGGATGCCGGTGTGACCTCCATCGCGCCGGAGCGCCCCCGAACGGCCCGCGCCCGTGCCGCCGCGAGCGCCGACGGCCGCGGGCACGGCCGCCGTCGACGGAGGTCAGGGCGCCGCGAACGAAAGCGGACGGCGAAAAGACCGGGCTCGCGAAGAGCAATATCTGTGCCCGCGACGAGAGAAATTGGTCCGGGGCCCGGAGGCTATTTCTCACCGTCCCGCCGACGTCGAAATTCCGCCCCGGCCGGCCCGGCCCCACCGTGCTACTGTCGATCTCGGTTGCAAGCGTGATTGCCGGAGGATTCCTTTCCGACTGGGTGATCACACGGCGACACGGAATTCACACGAGGTGAATTCCTGACACCGCCCCCCCAGAAGGAGAACAAAAATGTCCACCGGAATCGTGAAGTGGTTCAACGCGGAAAAGGGCTTCGGCTTCATCGAGCAGGACGGCGGCGGCGCCGACGTCTTCGCCCACTACTCCAACATCTCGGCCCAGGGCTTCCGTGAGCTGCTGGAAGGCCAGAAGGTGTCGTTCGACATCGCGCAGGGCCAGAAGGGCCCGACGGCCGAGAACATCGTTCTCGTCTGACACCGGCACGACGCATACTTCGCAGCCGGGACCCGCACCTCGGGGTGCGGGCCCCGGCTCGCCGCGTTTTCAGGGCGCTTACGTTCAGGGCGCGCGACGGCACCGCTCCACCGCATCACCGACGGTGAGACGTTTACCGCCGGCCCCACTCGCCCCATCGACCCGGGCTCGTCTCGAAAATTCTCTGCGCCGCTCACGTGCTGCGGGAATTCCTTGTACGCGCCTCGTCAAGGAAGGTTTCGCATGCAGCGAGCCCGCAGTACATCACGCACCCATGACCATTCCGGCGGCCCGCGCCGTTCCAAGGACTACGGAAACCGCCGGGCGGGACAGTCAGGACGGGCGGGACGGACCCTACAGGGCGAGTTCGCGCCGCCGGAGACGGTCACGCCCGCACTGCCGGCCGTCGCCTCGTTCGCCGAACTCGCCATGCCCGCACGGATGTTGGCCACACTCGGCCACGAAGGCGTGACCGTGCCGTTCCCGATCCAGGCGGCGACGCTGCCGAACTCGCTGGCCGGCCGCGACGTCCTCGGCCGAGGCCGCACCGGCTCGGGCAAGACCCTCGCCTTCGGCCTCGCCACCCTGGCCCGTACGGCGGGACGGCGCGCGGAGCCGCGGCGGCCGCTCGCCCTCGTCCTCGTTCCCACCCGCGAGCTCGCCCAGCAGGTCACCGACGCGCTCGCCCCCTACGCCCGCTCCGTCAGCCTGCGGCTGACCACGGTCGTCGGCGGGATGTCCCTCGGCCGGCAGGCCGGCGCGCTGCGCACCGGGACCGAGGTGGTCGTCGCGACGCCCGGACGGCTCAAGGACCTCATCGACCGCGGCGACTGCCGGCTCGACGACGTCGCGGTCACGGTCCTCGACGAGGCCGACCAGATGGCCGACATGGGCTTCATGCCCCAGGTCACCGCCCTGCTCGACCAGGTACGCCCGGACGGGCAGCGGATGCTCTTCTCGGCCACCCTGGACCGCAACGTCGACCTGCTGGTCCGCCGCTACCTGACGGACCCCGTCGTCCACTCCGTCGACCCGTCCGCCGGCGCGGTCACCACGATGGAGCACCACGTGCTCCATGTGCACGACGCGGACAAGCACCGGACGACCACCGAGATCGCGGCCCGCGATGGGCGAGTGATCATGTTCCTCGACACCAAGCACGCGGTGGACCGGCTGACCCGGCACCTGCTGAGCAGCGGCGTCCGCGCCGCCGCCCTGCACGGCGGCAAGTCCCAGCCCCAACGCACCCGCACCCTCGCCCAGTTCAAGAGCGGGCACGTGACGGTGCTGGTGGCGACCAACGTCGCGGCGCGCGGGATCCACGTCGACAACCTCGACCTGGTCGTCAACGTGGACCCGCCCGGCGATCACAAGGACTACCTGCACCGTGGCGGCCGTACGGCCCGTGCCGGCGAGTCCGGCAGCGTCGTCACCCTGGTCACCCCCGGCCAGCGCCGCGACATGACCCGGCTGATGGCCACGGCGGGCATCACCCCGCGGGTCGCCCAGGTCCGTTCGGGTGAGGCGGAGCTGAGCCGTATCACCGGCGCCCAGGCCCCGTCCGGGGTCCCGGTCGTCGTCACCGCACCGAGCGAGGAGCGCCCCCGCGGCGCGTCCGCCGCGTCCCGGGGACGCCGCAGCCGCCGGGGCCGCGCCGGCCGGGGCGGGCCCGTCGGCGAGACGGCCTCCCGCGGGGCCCGGCGACGGACCGGCTTCGGTTCGGCCGCGTAAATCCGCCGCGCCCACCATCCCCCCTTTCGGCAGGAGGCACCCTTGACGCCGGACCGGCCCCACCACCACGCGCTCCGCTCCTCCCTTCACGCCCCCCATGCCCCTCACGCCCCTCACGCCTCGGCCGACGACGCGAACGCGTCCGGGCCCCGGGTCAGTGACGACATGACGGTCGAGGTGGCGCTGTCCCTCATGGCCGGCGCCCGGGTCGACCACCTCGTCGTGTGCGACGGCGACGACCAGGACACGGGCCTGATCACCCTGGCCCGGCTCGCCGCACTCCGCGACGGCCCCGCCTACTCGGACCGGATCCGGCTGCGGGACATCCCCGACGGACCGTTCACGCCGCCCGGCACCCGGCCCGGCACCCCCGGCGAGCACGGCCGGACCCCGGACCTCCTCACCCTCGCCCGCTGACCCGTCCCGCCCGGTCGACCCGTCGTCCCTCTTCCCCTGTGAGGCATCATGCGCTGTGTCATCGCCCGGTATCCGTTCGAGCTGACCAAGAACGGGGTGCTGGCCCTGATGCGAGGCGTCACGCCCGAACTCGTCACGGCCGAGTCCGTGACCATCGGCCGCCGCCGCTACCCGGTCAAGCAGGTGGGCCAGATCATCACCCGGCAGGACCGCCGCGACTTCACCGGCGAGGAGGTCGTCCGCGCCATGACCCGCCTCGGCTTCACCTGCCACCACCGTCCCGAGGCCGCGCCGGCGGTCCTCCCCACAGCGGTCCGGACCGCGTCGGCGCTGCTCGGCGGCGACCTGTCCGTGGGGGCGGACCCGCTGCGGGTGTGACGCTCGGGCGGAGAACGCCATCCCGGACCCGGTGAGGGCCCTGCCGACGCGCGTCGGCAGGGCCCTCACCGTCGTTCCCGCCGCCGGAACAGGAGGTCGGCACGGCGCGAGGGCCGGCGGATGGTGTTCAATCTCCTTCGGGGCCCTGGTGCCGTACGGCGCGGGGCCCCTCGACGCGTTACACGACGAGGTGACATGGCAGCAGACACTCCACTCAACGATCGCCTGGACGACGACGACTACCCGGCGTACACGATGGGCCGGGCCGCCGAGATGCTCGGCACCACCCCGGCCTTCCTCCGGGCCATCGGTGAGGCCCGTCTGATCACTCCGCTGCGCTCGGAAGGCGGGCACCGCCGGTACTCCCGCTACCAGCTGCGGATCGCCGCCCGCGCCCGCGAGCTCGTCGACCAGGGAACCCCGATCGAGGCCGCCTGCCGCATCGTCATCCTTGAGGACCAGCTGGAGGAGGCCCAGCGCATCAACGCCGAGTACCGCCGCGCCGCGGACGAGGCGTCCGGCGGCACCCGGCCTGGCACGGCCTGAGACCGTTCCGGGCCCGGCCTGAGACCGGCCGGGCCCGCCGACGGCCCGCGCCCGAACCCGTACACGACGGGTGAGGGGCCCGCCGGCGCAATGCCGACGGGCCCCTCGGGCCGGGGGCGCCCCGGCGCGTCAGTGGTCGGAGTAGCTGAAGTCGCCCATGGTCCACGCCCTGACGTCCTCGATCGCCACGCGGTACATCCCGCCCGTCTCCGGGATGCCCACCGTGCCCTGCAGGATCCGGGCGACGTGGAAGTGCAGGTGCGTGGGCGGCCCCTCCTTCTTCACGGGGGCGTCGAAGACGGCGGCGAACTCGCCCAGTTCGGCGGAGTCCCTCAGCACCTCCGACACCCGCTGGCGCCACATGGCTTCGGGGGCCAGCCGGCCGGTGATGACGGCACCACCGGTGACCACGGTCAGGGACATCCGACTGCTCTGCCCGGACTCCACACGGGCGGCGATCTCGACGATCAGCTCATCAGGCTTCGGCATGGAATCGGATTCTATGCGCCGTCGCGGCCGGGTGGCTCGGGCGACGGCACCGCCGGGGGTCCGGGGCCGCCTCCCGGCGCCGCCCGCGCGGTGGCCCTTCCGTCAGCGGTAGCGGGCCCGGCCCACCGCCGCTGCCGCCGTCAGGGGCACGGTCAGCAGCGCCGCCAGCCAGAACAGCGGACGGTACTCGTGCGCCTCGGCGGTGGCGGCCGACAGCCCGCTGGCCACGGCGCTGCCCACGTAGAGGGCGACGCCGAACATGGCCACGCCGGTCGCCCGGGCCGTCGGGGACAGGACCGTCGCCCAGGACTGGATCGTGGAGTGCATGAAGGACCAGCCGCCGCCGAGGAGCAGGGCGACCACGACCAGCGCCCCGGTGGACTGGCTGTAGCCGGCGAGCAGGTACGCCAGGGCCATCTGCGCCCCGCCGGCCACGATCAGGCCCACCGGGGACCAGCGGCCGACGAGCCGTTTGACCACCTGCGCCGCGGCCATGGAGCCGACCCCGTACAGCGCCGCGACCGCGCCGGCCAGGGTGGTGGGCACCCCGTGCGCCTCCAGGGCGGGCGCCAGATAGGTCAGGAAGCCGAGGAGGACCGCCCCTTCCAGCATCGCCACCGCCATCACGTACCACTGCCACGGCGAGGACAGGACGACGCGGAAGGGCGCCAGCAGCGACCCGGAGGGGTCCCGCTCGGGCTCGGGCAGCCGGCGCAGCGCCACCACCAGGTAGGCGGCGAGGACGCCGGGCAGCGCGAAGACCAGTCGCCAGGAGAGGTAGTGGGCCAGCGCCCCGGCGACGACCGTCGCGACGGCGGTGCCCAGCGCGAAGGCGGTCATCAGCTCGCTGAGGGGGCGCTGCCGGGTCGCGGCGGGCACCGTGTCGCCGACGTACGTCAGGGAGGCGGCGATGGAGGCCGCGAAGAACGCGCCGGCCAGGGCGCGGGCCGCGATCAGCACGGGGGCGTCGGGGGCGAGGGCCGAGGCGAGGGCGGCCAGGGCCGCGCCGGCCAGCGACACCCGCATCACCCATACCCGGCCCCAGCGGTCGCTGGCCGCCCCCCACACCGGCTGCATCAGCCCGTAGGTGAGGTAGTAGCCGCTCGCGGCCAGCACGACGGTGGGAAGCGGGGCCCCGAGCCGGGGGCCGATGAGCACCAGCATGGGCGCGATGCAGAAGCGGTCGAAGTTGCTGACGAAGCCGGCGGTGCGCAACAGCCGCAGAGAGGACGCGGGCAAGGTCGCCACCGGTATCGACGCGGTGGTGGTCACGGGGTGGACGCTCCCTTCCGAGGGGGTCGACGAGAACGGGCGACAGCGGGGCCGGTCCCGGTCGGACGCGGCCCGCTGCCCAGTTCAGCACCGGGCCCCTCGGGGTGGAGACCACTGGCTATTACCATCACTCACAGCCTGTCGGCCCGGTGGCGGAGCCGGTGGCGGCAGCATCACAGGAGGGCGCCCGCGGCCGGGCGGACGCCCGTCGTCCGGAGGAGAGGCACGATGACGCGCGCCGGGTCGTCGTCCCCGGACACCCGCGCCCCGCGCCTCGCGGACCGCGGTGCCCCGCCGGCCGGGGCCGGCCGACGGGGCGGTGGCCGGTGAGCGCCGCGCCCACGCCGTCGGGCGAGACCCCCCGCCGTGAGCTGGGAGCCTTCCTGCGGTCCCGCCGTGAACGGCTGACCCCGCGGGACGCGGGCCTGCCGGAGACCCCGGGCCGCCGCACGCCGGGGCTGCGCCGGGCCGAGGTCGCGGAGCTCGCCGGCATCAGCGTGTCCTGGTACACGTGGCTGGAGCAGGGCCGGGTGCGCACCTCGGAGCAGGTGCTGCGCGCGGTGTCGCGCGTGCTGCGGCTGGACGCCGCGGAGACCGCGCACGTCCTGTCGTTCGTGGAGGAGAGCGAGCCGCCCGCCCAGGCCCCCACCTGGGTGTCCCGCAACCTGCTCAGCCTGGTGGAGGCCATGGGGCCGCACCCGGCCGTGGTGCTCGACCCGCACTGGGATCTGCTGGCGTGGAACGCCGGGTACGCCGCGCTGCTGACCGACCCGGCGCGGCTGCATCCCAAGCAGCGCAACCTGCTCTGGCTGGTGTTCCGCTGGCCGCCCGCGCGCGTCCTGCTCGCCGACTGGGAACACGAGGCACGCGCTCTGCTCGGCCAGTTCCGGTCACGGGCCGCCCGCCGGCCGAACGACCCGCGGTTCGCCGAACTCGTCGGCGAGCTGCTGGCGGACGATGACGCGGCCCGCTGGTACGAGCGCCGGGAGACGGCCGGGTTCCAGCCCTCGGTCCGTCGTTTCCGCCATCCGGTCGTGGGCGAACTGCGCCTGCGCTACGTGAAACTGGCCGCCGTCGACGAGCCCGGTCACCACTTCCTGGCCTACCTGCCGGACGACCGGGACTCCGAGGACGCCCTGCGCCGCCTGCGGGCAGGCGGCTGAGCCCCGCGGGCCCGTCCTTCGGAACGGGGCCCGCGGGGCTCGTCGGGGCGGACCGGCGGCGCGTACGGCACGTGCGGGGGGGCTCGCGCCTCGGCGCCCGGTGAGCGGGGGTTCTCACCGCACGGCCGGTCAGCCGGTCAGTACGGCCTTCAGCACGGCTCCCGCCGCGACGTCGGCCAGGGCGTCCCCGTGCTTCTCCAGCGGGTAGGCCGTCACCATGCCCTCCAGGTCGAAGCGCGCGGAGAGGGCGGGGAGCGCCCGTACGTACTCGACCAGGTGCGCGCCGGTGAAGGCCCACGACCCGACCACGTCGAGCTGCCGGTAGACGATCTGGTGCGGGTTGAGCGTGGTGTCACCGGCGTCGGTGTACTGGCCGATGACCAGGTAGGAGCCGCCTCTGCGGGCCAGGGTGAGGCCCTGGGCGACGGCGTCGGGGACCCCGGCGCACTCGATGACGAGGTCGGCGCCGTCCGGGCCGGCGGCGGCCCGCGCCTCGCGCAGCACCGCCTCCGGGTCCGCGCCGCCCACGATGTCCAGGTGCACGTCGCCGATGCCGGCGGCGGCCGCCGCGGCCAGCCGCTTCTCGGGGCCGCCGACGATGACGACGCGTGCGGCTCCGGCGAGTTGGGCGAAGGCCGCCGCGGCCAGTCCGACCGGGCCGCTGCCCTGGACGATGACGGTCTCGCCCAGGCGGACGGGCCGCCGCTCGTACAGGGCGTGGACGACCGTGGGGCCGGCGCAGGCCAGGGCCATCGCCGCCGTGGCGGAGACGCCCGGTGCCGCCCGTACGACGGTGGTGCCCGGGTGGAGGACGATGTGGTCCGCCCAGGAGCCGGAGAGGGCCGCACCGTCGGTGATCGCGCGGTTGACGCCGTAGGTGCGCCGGTTCTCGCACAGGGTGGGTTCGCGGTGCAGCCGGCAGGGCGGGCAGAGGCCGCAGGCGATGGAGGAGGCCCACATCACCGGGTCGCCCGCGGACAGCGGCTCCCCCAGGGCGTCCCGGCCGCCGCCCGGGCCGAGTTCGAGGACGGTGCCGTAGCCCTCGTGGCCGAGGACCAGGGGGGTCGGTATGGGCAGGTGGCCCTGCTGGAGGTGCAGGTCCGTGCCGCAGATCCCGCCGTACAGGCGGTGGAGGACCATGCCGTCGGCGGGCGCCGGCGGTACGGGGAACTCACGGAGCGCGGGCGGCGCGCCGAACTCCTCCAGCACCACGGCACGTCCGGTGCGTCCTGTCGCGCCGGTCACGAGGCCACCATCGCCCGGGCGTCGGAGAAGCGGTGCTCCAGGGGCCGCAGGGGCGCGGTGTCACGGCACACCACGTAGTCGGGCCGGGGCTCGCCCTGCGGGCGGGGCGGGTTGGAGCAGGCGTTGTAGGTGGCGATGAGCAGCCGGCGGGCCCACGGGGACATGTTGGGCGCGGAGCCGTGCACGATCTCCGGCGAGAAGAACACCACCGAACCGGCGGGGCCCTTCGGGCCGGTCATGCCGTGCCGGTCCACGAGGGCGGCGAGCTGCTCCGGGGTCAGGGAGATGTCGTCGGGGTCCAGGTGCTGCGGCGACCGGGCGTCGGCCTTGCGCTCCCGGTGCACGAGTCCGGCGCGGTGGGAGCCGGGCAGGAAGACGACGGGCCCGTTGAACTCGGTCACGTCGTCCAGGAAGACCCCGATGTTCACCTGGAGCGGGGCGGGCAGGCCGTCGGCGATCCGCCAGGCCAGGTAGTCCTGGTGCCAGGCCCATTTGTCGCCGCCGAACGCGGGCTTGGCGTTGATCTTGAACTGGTAGACGTAGACGTCCTCGGGGAGCAGTTGCCGCACGGCCGGGAGGATCCGCGGGTCGCGGACCAGGCCGCCGTACTCCGGCTGCCGGCGGTGGGAGGCGTAGACGGCGCGCACCTGGTCGCCGCCGTCCTCGGTGACGAGGTGCGGGCCGGGCACGTCGCAGTCGCGCCGGAAGGCCTCGGTCAGCCGCTGTACCTCGTCGCTGTCGAGCAGCGATTCCACGAGCAGGAATCCGTTCTCGTGGTAGTCGTCCACCTGCTGCTGGGTCAGTCGCATGACGTTTCCTTGTTCCTTCGTCCGAGGGGGGTTCGCGGAGGTGCGCTCAGCCCATGAAGTGGCCGCCGTCGACCACGAGTTGCTGGCCGGTGACATACCGGGCGCGGTCGCTGACGAGGTATTCCAGGGCGTCGGCGATGTCCTCCGGGGTGCCGGTGCGGCCCTGGGGAATGGTGGCCAGCACCTCCTGGAGCCGTCGCGGGTCGTCGAGGCCGTAGCGTTCGACGACCTCGCGGGTGTCGGTGAAACCGGGCAACAGGGCGTTGACCCGTACGTGCGGGGCGAGTTCGAGCGCCAGGCACTTGGTGAGCTGGAGCAGGCCGGCCTTGGCCGCGCAGTAGTTGGCGCCCGAGGCGCGCGGTCTGATGGCCGTGGTGGCCGCGATGTTGACGATGGCGCCGCGCCGGGCCTCCACCATGGCCGGGGCGAGCGCGCGGGTGAGGTGGAACGGGCCGGAGAGGTTGGTGGCCAGCACCTCGTCCCAGTCCTGTCCGGTCATGGAGAGGAAGGGCCGGTCGCGGTTGATGCCGGCGTTGTTGACCAGCACGGCGGGCGGTCCGTACCGGTGGAGGACGCGGGCCGCCGCCGTGCGGACCTCGTCGGGGCGGGACAGGTCGGCGCGCAGGGCGATCAGGTCGCCGCGGCCGGCGTGTTCGGCCTCGGCGGCTGCCTTGGCGTCCCCCCGGTACAGGGCGACCACCCGGTGCCCCAGGGCGATGAGACGCCGGCTGAAGGCGGCGCCGATGCCCCGGGTGCCGCCGGTCACCACGGCGAGCGGCCTGGTCTGTGCCGCGGCTGTCACACCCGCGCCCCGTCCGCCGGTACGTCGCCGCGCAGCAGCCCGTAGCCGTCGGGTACGTCGGCCGGGTCGGCGCCCTGCCGCACGACGCGGTTGTCGCCGTCCACGAAGACGACGCTCGGCTGGAAGGAGCGCGCCCGGTCGTCGGCCATCTCCGCGTAGGAGATGACGATGACCAGGTCACCGGGGCTGATCAGCCGGGCCGCCGCGCCGTTGATGCCGATGACGCCCGAGCCCGCGGGGCCTTCGATGACGTACGTGGACAGCCGGTTGCCGTTGTCGATGTCCACGATGTCGACCTTCTCGCCGGGCAGCAGGTCGGCGGCCGCCATCAGGTCCGCGTCGATCGTCAGGGAGCCCACGTAGTGCAGGTCCGCCTGGGTGACGGTGGCCCGGTGGATCTTGGATTTCATCATGGTGCGCTGCATCGGTGTACCGCTTTCCGTAAAGGAGGAAGATGCGTAAGGGAAGGGGGAGGACGCCGTGCGGTCAGGCATCGGCGGGCCCGGGCTCGGAAGGCCAGGCGGCGAAGCGGCGCCGGCCGTACAGCAGGGGCGCGGGAGCCGTGGCCCGTACCTCGCTGCGCAGGACGTCGCCGACGACGATGGTGTGGTCACCGCACGGGTGCAGGGCGGCGACCCGGCACTCCGCGACCGCGTGCGCGGCCTCGGAGAGGACCGGCAGCCCGGTGGCCGGGCCCGGCCGCCAGGACACCTCGGCGAACCGGTCCGCCGTGCGGCTGGTGAACGCCTCCGCCGCGCCCCGGCCGCCCGCGTGCAGCAGGTTGACGACGAACGCGCCGCGCTCGGCGAGCACGGGGAGCGTACGGCCGCTGTGGGACGCGCACACCAGGAGCCGGGGCGGGTCCAAGGACACCGAGCAGAGCGCGGTGCAGGTGAACCCGTACGGCGTCCCCCGCTCGTCGGCGGTGGTGATCACGGCGACCCCGCCGGGGTGGGAGGCCATCAGCGCGCGGAAGGCGGCCTCGGCCACGGCGGTCGCCTCCGCCACCGGCGTCACCACGCGAAGGCCCGGGCGTCGTAGAGGTTGACCCCGACGGCCGCCTTGCCGAGGTACTCCAGGCAGTCGTGCGGCTTGGCCGGCATCACGGACGCGAACGACGCCTCCCGGATCAGCCGCTCCAGGGGCTGCGACCGGCTGACCGCGGCCGAGCCGCACAACCGGACGGCGTCCTGCGCCAGTTGCGGCCCGACCTCGCCGACCACGTACTTGGCCGCGTGGACCAGGGCGTTGGCCTCCAGGCTGCCGCGCTCCCGGTCCACGGCGTCGCCGGCCTCGTGGACCAGGGCGCGGGCGGCCCGCAACCGCGCCGACATCCGGCCCAGTTCCTGCTGGACCACGGGCGACTCGGCGCGGGAGGGGGCCGCGGTCACACAGCGGACGGTGTAGTCGAAGACGGCCTCGGCGATGCCCAGATAGGCGGCGGTGTAGCCGGCCACCATCCAGTGCGGCTCGCGGACCACCTTGAACAGGGACATCCCCTCCACGCCCAGGTACAGCCGGGAGCGCGGCACGACGACGTCGGTGAGGGTCATCGGCGCGGTGCTCGTCCCGTACATCGCGGACAGGCCGTGCACCCGCCCGAAGGTGACGCCCGGGTCGTCGGCGGCGACGACGAAATGGGAGACCTCCGCCGTGTCCTCGGCGCCCTCGGCCGCGGCGGCCACGACGTAGTAGTCGGCGACGCCGGCGAGCGAGACGAACGACTTCTCCCCGTTGAGGACGTAGTGGCCGCCGTCGTCGGTGAGCCGGTACCGGGTGGTCATGCCGCGCAGCCGGGCCCCGCGGCCGGTCTCGGAGGTGGCGGACGCGAACAGTTTCCGGCCGTGCACCACCTCGTTCTGCATCCAGGTGCGGAAGGTGTCGGCGGCGGGCGGCAGCGGGGTGCCGGCCGAGTCGGCGAGCGCGCCCAGCACCACGTGGTGCATGTTGAACCCCACGGCGGCGGCGCCGTTGTAGGACCCCAGCGTGGCCAGGAGCCTCCAGTAGGCGCCGAAGCCCAGGCCGAGGCCGCCGGCGTCCCGGGGGACCAGGGCGCCGAGCAGGCCCGACTCGCGCAGGACGGCGTAGGGGCGGCCCGGGTCGGTACGCCCGGCGTCGACGTCGGCGGCCAGCGGTGCCAGCGCCTCGCCGGTCTCCGCGGCCCGTTTGAGGACGTCGTCCGCATGGATCGGTGTCATCGTTCTCCTCGGATCAGTTCTCGACGGGGAGGCCGAGCCGGCGCGCGACGCCCACCCGCAGCAGGTCGTTGGGGCCCGCGTAGGTGAGGGCGGCCAGGGGGCTGAGCGGGTCGGCCGTGAGGTCGGTGTCCGGCAGGAAGGCGCGCACGCCCGCCAGGGCGGTGGCGTGTTCGGTCATCCGCAGGTAGTCCTCGGAGACCGAGATCTTCGTCAGGGCCGCCTCGGCGGCAAGCCCGCGGGCGCCGGTGCCCGCGTCGAGGGCGGCGGCGAGTGCGTAGAGCTGGATCCGCGAGCGGTGCAGCGCCATCGCCATGTCGCTGGTGCGGGCCGCCACTTGGTGGCTGGCGCCCATCCGGCGGCCGAAGTGCTCCCGTTCGCGGGCCCACCGCACCGTACGCTCCAGCAGCAGCCGCATCGGCCCCAGGGCGTAGCCGAGGATCAGGGCGCGTTCCCAGGCGGTGGTGGCCGTCATGACGCCGAGGCCGGAGCCCTCCTGCCCGATGACGGCCGTGGCGGGGAGGCGGGCGCCGTCGAAGAGCAGTTCGCCCATGGGCGCCGAGCGCAGGGCCGTCTTGCCGAAGGTCTCGCCCCGCGCGACGCCCGGGGTGTCCACGGGGACCAGGAAGGCGGTCAGGGCGAACGGGGTGCGTCCGGGCGCGGTACGGGCGAAGACGATGGCGAGGTCGGCGACCGGCGCGGCCGTGACGAAGGTCTTGGCGCCGGTGAGGACGTAGCCGTCCCCGTCCCGTTCGGCGCGCGTGGCCATGGACAGCGGGTCGCTGCCGCCCTCGCGCTCGGTCAGCGCGTGGCAGAGCAGCGTCCGGCCGTCCTCGACGGGCTCCGTGAGGTCCCGGCCGGGCTCGGAGAGGGCGGCGTGCAAGGGGTGCTGCATGCCGAAGAGCTGGGACGTCAGCGCGTAGCACAGGCCGGGGTCGGTCCCGGCGAGGCCGATGCCCTCGATCGCCGCGAGGCCGCGGGTGGCCGGTCCCGGCCCGTCCGGGCCGCCGCCGGTCCGGCGCAGCACGCCGAGCTCGGCCAGCGCCCGCCACCGCGCGCGGAAGTCGTCACCGGCCGTCTTGTCCGCGACGTCCGCGGCGCGTGCGCGGAACTCGTCGACGACGCGCTCGGCGGGGGCCGGCGCGCAGCGCAGCATCCGGTCCAGGGTGTCGTCGCCGGTCATGCCTGCGCCCGGCGGGGTGCGCTGCGGATCACGGCCCAGAGGGCCTGCGGCGTACGGAAGTTGGCGGCGACGATCTCGGTTTCGGGCAGTTCGACGCCGGCCTGCTTGTCGAGCGCCGCGACGATCTCCATGATCGCCAGGGAGTCGAGCAGCCCGCTCTCCAGCAGCGGGGTGTCGGGGGCCAGGGTCTGCGGTTCCTCGCCGCGCGCCCAGGTGATGCGGCTCTGGATGAGGGCGCAGAGGTCTTCGACGCTGTCGATCGCGTTCATGAGGCGTTCTCCTGAAGTACGGGGTGAGGGGTGGACGCGGCCGGGGCCGCGAGGGGGTCGGCAGGGGCCGGGACGTCGTCGGCGAGGGCGCGCCGGTCGACCTTGCCGCTGACGGTCACGGGCAGGGACGGCACGGGGACGATCCGGTCGGGGAGCATCCGGTGCGGCAGCGCGGAGCGCAGTCCGGCGAGCAACTCCCGTTCTCCGGCGGCGGTCTGGGCGTAGACCCAGATCTGTCCGGCGTGCGCGCCGGTCTTGGCCACCGCCGCGGCCGTCGTGACCTGGGGGAGGTCGAGGGCGGCGCTCTCGACGTCCAGCAGGTCGATGCGGTGGCCCCGGCGCTTGACCTGGAAGTCCCGGCGGCCGCGCAGGAACACCCGGCCGTCGTCGGTGACGCGGCCCAGGTCTCCGCTGGCGTAGGCGCGGCGCACGACGCCGTCGCGGAACGGCACCCGTACGGTCGGGTCGGTGAGCCGGCCGTCCCGCAGGTAGCCCTGGAAGACGGTCGGGCCGGCGATGTGGATCTCGCCTTCGCCGTCGGTGGGCCGGCCGTCGGCGTCCAGTACCTCGATGTGCACGCCGCCGATGCCCCGGCCGATGGTCAGTTCCCGGTCGGCCGTCCAGTCGCGCGGCACCCGGTGGTAGGTGCAGGCGTTGGTCTCGGTGGGGCCGTACAGGTTGTAGAAGGGGCGGTCTCCCAGCAGCCGGAGGTAGCGCCCCAGCAGGTGCGGGGCGAACGCCTCGCCGCCGAAGGCCGCGATCCGCAGGGAGGACGGCGGCGCCTCGGCGAGACCGCCCTGCTCCAGCAGGTTGTGGTAGAGGGAGGGTACCGCCATGAACGCCGTGATCCGCTGCTCGTTCAGCCAGTTGACGACGTCGCGGGGGAAGGAGCGCAGCATGTCGGGCAGCAGCACGGCACAGGCTCCGGCCGCGGCGGCGCTGTAGAGGTCGAAGGTGGTCAGGTCGAAGGTGAGCGCGGCCTGCGAGCCGATGCGGTCCTCGGGCGTGAGCCCGAACTCCTCGGCGGCCCACAGCGCGTAGTGCGCGACGTTCTCGTGGGACAGCAGGACGCCCTTCGGCCAGCCCGTGCTCCCGGACGTGAAGAGGATGTAGCCGCCCCGGTCGACCGGCGCGGGCAGCGTCTCCGGCCGTTCGGCGGGCGCGAGGACCTCCAGGGCGGCGAGCCCGTGGGGGAACGCGTGCTCGGCGGGGGTGTACGGGCCGCCGCCGGGCGCCGCGTCACCGCCGGGCACGGCGTCGCGGGCGGCGGTCACGGCGGCGCGGGCAGAGGCGCGGAAGCGTTCCGTGGTGAGGAGCACGGAGATGCCCGCGTTGCGCAGCATCCGGCCGGTCCGCAGCGGGGGGTCCGCGACGTCCATCGGGGCGACCACGGCGCCGGCGCGCAGCGCCGCGTACAGCGCGACGACCGTGGCCGGGGTCTTGGGCGCGTAGACGCCGACGCGCTGCCCCGGCCGGACGCCGGAGGCCGCCAGTTCGGCGGCGAGCGCGGCCACGGCCCGTTCCAGCTCGGCGTACGTCCAGGTGGCGCCCTGCCCGTCGAGCGCGGGGCGGTCGGGGTACCGGCGGGCGGAGCCGGCGAGCAGCTCGTCCAGCCGCGGTGTGGCGGGCCGCGCGGTCATCGGGCGCCTCCGGTGGCGGGCAGGCCCGTCGCGTGGTCGGCGAGGAAGCCGGTGATCGCGTCGATGACGAGGTCGGGGCAGACGAGGTGGGGGTAGTGGTCGACCCCTTCCGGCACCAGGCGCCGCACCGGGCCGCGTACCGCCCGTTCCAGGGCGTCGAGTTGACCGAGCGTGCCGTACTCGTCGCGGTCGCCCTGGATCATGAGGACCGGAGCGGTGACGTCCAGGTCGTCCTCGATGGTCCAGGAGCGGAATCCGTCGGAGAGCCACAGCTCGCTCCAGCCGGTGAACACGCCGCGCGGGTCGTCGTGGACCAGGGCGAGCTTGCGGTACAGCGGCCCGGCCTCGTAGGCGGCCCGCGCGGCCTCGATGCCGACGCGGTTGGCCTCCTCGAAGTACAGGTGCGGCCCCATGACGACCACGGCCTCGGCCGGCCGGACCGACGCGTACAGCAGGGCCGCGGATCCGCCGTCGCTGTGTCCGATCAGCACCGGGTCGTGGATGTCCAGCAGGTCGAGCAGTTCCGGCAGGAACTCCTGCCCCTGCTCGTGCATGTACCGCGCGGTGCGGGGGGACGGGGCGGGGCCCGAGCCGCCGTTGCCCGGGCGTGAGTAGACCAGGGCCCGGCGCCCGGTCGCGGCGGCGACCGCCGCGGGGAAGCGCCCCCAGGCGGCGACGCAGCCGAGGCCGCCGTGCAGGAAGACCAGCGGCGAACGGGACGGGTCGCCGTCGATGAGGACGTGTTCGATCGGTCCGTGTCGGGTTTCTGCTACCGGCACATCTAATCCTTCGGGAAGAGGGTGCCTGCCCGGTTTTCGGCAGGATGAATTACCCGGAGCGCGTTCCCCACTAAATAGGGCACACCGAATCACCGGGAAGGAAACGGCTGAACCGAGCACAGATCGATTCGGCTTCAGCCGATTAGTGGCGAGTGGTTATCACGGGCAGGGCGGGAACGGCGGTACGGCCGGGTGTGCGGTGCGCCGCACAACGCCGGGGCGGCGGGGGCCCGAGAGCGCGGACGTACCGCGCCCGGCCCCGCGCGCACTCACCCGACACGCCGGGCTTCCGACCCTTGGAGCGGGCTCTACCTGCGCATTCATCATGCGAGGGAGCCCGGCCCGACGGCCGTCCGCGATCTGCCCGGTCAGCTCCGCCCGGCCCGGCGGCGATGGCACCGCCCGCCGTCGGACAGCCCGCGCAGGGACGCCGATGGGCATGGGAAGAGGTAAGGAATAGACAAAATCTGCGACCCCCGTCTCAGTGCTTCTAATGCCGGCGACGACACCCGTACGGATACTCGACCGGCCTGCGGACTCAACCTCCGCAGCCGTATCGACCGGGCGGTCGCGGCGTCACGGAAAACACTAGATGCGGCACACACGGAGGAGAAATAGCCATGCCGTATCACCTATGCTCCGGCGGTATGGATGTAGATCTTCGCCATCTGAGGTACTTCCTCGCCGTTGCCGAGGACGGCGGCTTCAGCGCGGCGGGCCGCAGACTCCACGTGGCCCAGCCGACCCTGACCCGCTGCATCCGATCCCTGGAGGACGCGCTGGGCGTCCGGCTCTTCGACCGGACGACGCGCAGCACCCGGCTCACGCCCAAGGGCAGACGGCTCCACGACGAACTGGTCCCGGCCCTGCGGACGTTACAGGCGATCCTGGACGGCATCCGGGTGGGCGAGCAGCTGCGGCTGGGCTTCAGCTGGGGACTGCCCGACGGGCTGTCCCCGATGGCGGCCTCCTTCGCCGAGGAGAGCGGCGTCCGGGTGGAGTACGTGCGCTGCGACACCCCGCTCGCCGGCCTGGACACCGGCGCGGCGGACCTCGCGCTGCTGCGCGGCGACTCCCTGCCCGGGCACCTGCGCGGCGTCTTCCTCTACGAGGAGGAGCGGGTCGCGGCGGTCCCCGCGCAGTGGCCCCTGGCCGAGCGGGACGAACTCACCTGGGAGGAACTGGCCGCATGGCCGCTGATCGTCAATACGGTCAGCGGAGTGACGTTTCCCCATATGTGGCCCGAGGACAACCGGCCGGCCGTGGGTGCCGAGTGCTCCAACTACGACGAGTGGCTGGAGAAGGTGGCGGCGGGCCTGGGCGTGGGCACCGCACCGGAGGACTCCACCCGCCGCTACCACCACCCCGCCGTGCGCTTCGTCCCCCTCCGGGGCGCCCCCGCCGTCCGCCTGTACCTGGCCTACCCGTCGCACGGTTCCCACCCGCAGGCGGCCCGATTCGCCGAGACGGTATGGCGCGACGCGACCGGCGGCCGCCTCCCCCCGGAC
>NZ_JBPQTX010000024.1:0-40311 GCF_051386555.1 Streptomyces sp. URMC 126 | reverse complement strand
CGGTGGCCCGGACCCGGTGGCCCGGACCCGGTGGCCCGGACCCGGTGGCCCGGACCCGGTGGCCCGGACCCGGTGGCCCGCTCAGTCGCCGGCCGCCACCAGCCCCGGCACATCCGTCAGCACCTCCGCGATCCGCCGCGCGGGGAGGCCGCCGCCCTGCGCGAGGTCAGGGGAGCCGCCGCCGCGCCCGTTCAGGAGGCGCTTGACGAGGTCCGAGGCCGAGCGGCCCGCCTCCCGGGCGGCGCGGTTGACGGCCACCACGACGATTCCGCCGCCACCGGTGGCGCTGCCGACCGCGACCACGGCGGGCCGGGCGGCGGGCAGCCGGTCCCGGACGGCGACGGCCAGGGCCCGGGCCGCGTCCGCGCCGCCGTCGGCGGTGGCCGTCACCACGGCCGTCCCGTCCGCGTCCACCGCCGTGCCGGCCAGCCCGGCGGCGCGCGCCGCCGTTGCCTCGTCGCGCAGCCGCTGGTTCTCCCGCTCGGTGGTCTTCATCCGGTCGAGCAACGCGGCGATCCGCTCCGGCAGTTCGGCGCGCGGCGCCTGGAGCTGCTCGGCGATCCGGGAGACCAGGTCGCGCTCCCTGGCCAGGTGGTCGAACGCCTCGATGCCCACCGCCGCCTCCAGCCGGCGCATGCCCGCCCCGACCGACGACTCCGACGTCAGCGAGAGGACGCCGATCTGCGCGGACCGCTCCACGTGCGTACCGCCGCACAGCTCGCGCGACCACGCCCCGCCGATCTCCACGACGCGCACCCGCTCGCCGTACGTCTCGTCGAACAGCGCCAGCGCGCCCAGCTCCTTGGCCTCCGGCAGGGTCATCCACCGGACGCCCACCGGGAGATCGCGGCGCAGGGCCCGGTTGGCGGCCTCCTCCACGTCCCCGCGCACGGCCGGACCCAGCGCGCCGCGCCAGGGGAAGTCCAGCCGCAGATAGCCGGGGCGGTTGTACGAGCCGGACTGCAGCGCCGTCGGGCCCAGGATCTGCCGCAGCGCGGCGTGCAGCACATGCGTGCCCGAATGGGCCTGGCGGGCGCCGAGCCGCCACTCGGGGTCCACCGCCGCACGGACGGAGTCGCCCGAGGCCAGCTCGCCGGCCGTCACCCGCACCTGGTGCACCACCAGCCCGGGCAGGGGCCGCTGCACGTCCAGGACGTCGGCCTCGGCCGACGCGCCGGACAGCCGGCCCGCGTCGCTGTCCTGGCCGCCGGACTCGGCGTAGAACGGCGTCCGGTCCAGGACGGCGGTCACCACGTCACCGGTGCGCGCCACGGGCACCGGGCCCGACGGGCCGAGGAGCGCGAGGATCCGCGCGTCCGTCTCCAGGGCCTCCCAGGCCCGCCAGTCCGTGGGGCCGTGCTCGGCCAGGACCGTGCGCAGCGCCGCCGTGTCGGCGGCACCGGACTTACGGGCCCGGGCGTCGGCGCGGGCCCGCTCCCGCTGGGCGTTCATCAGCGCGGTGAAGCCCTCGCGGTCGACGTCCACGCCCTGCTCGGCGGCCATCTCCAGGGTGAGGTCGATCGGGAAGCCGTAGGTGTCGTGCAGCAGGAACGCCTGCCGGCCCGGCAGCGACCGGCCGCCCGCCGCCTTCACCTCGGCGACGGCCGTGTCCAGGACGGTGGTGCCCTGCTTGAGGGTGTCCCGGAACGCGTCCTCCTCGCCGTACGCCTGGTCGGCGATGCGCGCGAACCCCTCGGCGACCTCGGGGTAGCTGACGGCCATGAGGTCGCGGGCCACGGGCAGCAGCTCCGGCAGCGCCCGGTCCTGGTGGCCGAGCTGCCGCATGGAGCGGACCGCGCGGCGCAGAATCCGGCGCAGCACGTAGCCGCGGCCCTCGTTGCCGGGGGCCGTGCCGTCGGCGAGCAGCATCAGCGCGGTGCGGACGTGGTCGGCGACGACGCGCAGCCGGACGTCCGCCTCGGCGTCGGCGCCGTAGCGGACGCCTGCCAGCTCGGCGGCGCGGTCGAGGACCGGGCGGGTCTCGTCCGTCTCGTACAGGTTGTCCACGCCCTGGAGCAGGGTCGCCATGCGCTCCAGGCCCATGCCGGTGTCGATGTTCCGGCGGGGGAGCTCGCCGAGGATCGGGTAGCCGGACTTGCCGGGGCCCTCACCCCGCTCGTACTGCATGAAGACGAGGTTCCAGAACTCCATGTACCGGTCCTCGTCCACCGCCGGGCCGCCCTCGGGGCCCAGCTCCGGGCCCCGGTCGTAGTACAGCTCGGAGCACGGCCCGCAGGGGCCGGGGACGCCCATGGACCAGAAATTGTCCTCGTCGCCGCGGGCCACGATCCGCTCGTCCGGCAGGCCCGCGACGCGCCGCCAGATGCCGCGCGCCTCGCCGTCGGAGTGGTGCACGGTCACCCAGATCCGCGCCGGGTCGAGACCGAAGCCGCCGTCCGCGACGGGCGCGGTCGACAGCTCCCAGGCGAAGCCGATCGCCTCCTCCTTGAAGTAGTCGCCGAACGAGAAGTTCCCGTTCATCTGGAAGAAGGAGCCGTGCCGCGTGGTGCGGCCCACCTCCTCGATGTCCAGCGTGCGCACGCACTTCTGCACGCTCGTCGCCCGCTGCCAGGGGGCCGGGGACTCGCCGGTCAGATACGGCTTGAAGGGCACCATGCCCGCGTTGACGAAGAGGAGCGTCGGGTCGGGGGTGGGGAGCGGGGCGCTGGGGACGACGGTGTGACCGTGCGCCGCGAAGAAGTCCAGGAAACGGGTACGGATGTCGGCGGTACGCACGGTCGCGCTCACGGGTCCCTTCGTCGTGCCGGCCTCGGCGGGGCAGCGGTGATCTTGCTGTGTGTTCATCGTAGGTGCACATGATGTGCAACAGGGGGACGCGGCCCGGTCTTCCGGGACGGTTCCGGGTCCACCCCTGACGAAGGTCAGGGGTCGCCCCTGACCTTCGGTCCGGGTGCCCGCCGCCCGCGTTCCCTAACGTCCGGCGGTATGGAACGCACACGACACCACCGCCCCGGCGGCACCGCCCGGCCGCTCGGCGCCCTCGCCGTCCTGGCCGCCGCGGCCGGAGTCCTGACCTGGGCCGCACCGGACGGCCCCGGGCCGAACGGCAGGACGGAGGTCACCGGCGGACCCTCCGCCTCCCTCTACCGGTCCGTGGCCGGCGCGGCGGGGGACGCCCCCGGCGCGGTGGGCACGCTGCTCTCCCTCGCCACCGAGGGCACCCTGGTCGTCCTGGGACTGCTGCTGGTGTGGACGGCCGGGACCGCGCTGCGCCGCCGCGACGTCCCCGCCCTCGCCGGGGCGCTGCTCGCCGGCGCGGCGACGGTCGCCGCCTACGCGGTCAGCGAGCTGCTGAAGGAAGCCGTCGACGAGGAGCGCCCGTGCCGGGCCCTGCGCGGCGTCGGCACCGTCGACACCTGCCCGCCGCCCGGCGACTGGTCCTTCCCCAGCAACCACTCCACGCTCGCCGCCGCACTCGCTGTGGGCCTGGCCGCGGCCCGGCCGCGGCTCGCGGTCGCCGTGCTGCCCCTGGGGGTGCTCGCCGCCGTACTGCGGGTGGCCGTCGGCGCGCACTACCCGCACGACGTGCTGGCCGGGGCGGTGCTGGGCGCCGCGGTCGCCGCCGCGGCCCACCTCGCGCTACGACCCCTCGTCGTCCGATTTCTCCGCCGGCCCGGGCTCCCCGGAGCGCGGCTGTGGCTGCCCGACGCGGAGCCCGGGCTGCCGGGTGTGGGACGGCGGCTGCCCGGCGCGGAGATCGAACCGCCGGCGGGCGCGGGGCGCCGAGCACCCGGCTCGGAACCGGATCCCTCCGACTCCGGCCCGCGCTTCCTCGGCCCCGGCCCATACCCGGCAGCCTCCGCTCCCCACCGCACCGCCCCGGCTCAGGGCCGGAGTTCCCCGGCCGGGACGGCCATGCCCGCCTCGTGGGCGACGACGGCCGCCGCCGCCCGGTTGTCCACCCCCAGCCGGGCCAGGATGGAGCTGACGTGCGCCTTGACGGTGCCTTCCACCACGTGCAGCCGCCGGGCGATCTGACCGTTGGACAGCCCGGCGCCCAGGTGGACCAGCACGTCCCGTTCCCGGGCGGTCAGGGCGGCCACCCGTTCCCGGGCGGCGGCACGCCGGGCGGCGGCGGCCCCGGCACCGCCGCCGGCGAGATGGGCGACGACCCGGGCGGCCACCTTCGGTGACAGATAGGCGGCGCCCTCGGCCACCGCGCGCACCCCCGCGATCAGTTCCTCGGGCGCGCCGGACTTGACCAGGAAGCCGGTGGCGCCGCCGGACAGCGCCCGCAGGATGTAATCGTCCTCGCCGAAGGTCGTCAGCATCACGACCCCGGTGGCCGGCACGGCCTCGCGGATCAGCGCCGCCGCCTCGATGCCGCCCGTCCCGGGCATCCGGATGTCGAGGACGGCCACGTCCGGGCGGTGCCGGCGCACCAGCTCCACCGCCTCGCGCCCGTCCGCCGCCTCCGCGACGACGTCGAGCCCGGGGTCGGTGGAGAGCACGGCCCGGACCCCGTACCGGATCATCGGCTCGTCGTCGGCGATCAGCACCCGGACCGTCCCTGACGGGTCGTTGGAGCCGTTCATGCCGCACTCACCCCCGCAGCACCGCGAAGGACGCCAGCCGGCCGCGCCGGAAGCAGAGTTGGTAGGCGTCGCCCGATGCGTCGACGAAACGGTCGGCCGTCACCGCGTAGTACTCGCACTCCACCCCCGGTCCCTTGGGCTCCGCCGCCCGCGGCCTGTACGGCAGCTGACGCTTCGGCAGCAGTGCCGCCACTTCGGAACGATTCTGTCCCACGCGCAACGCCGCGTAGGCGCCGGGGTCGAGGACGGAGTCGGCCACCGTCAGGGAGCCCCACACCGTCAGGCCGCCGGTCAGCACGGCCAGGGCCAGCACCGGCACGGTGACCGCGGCGGCCAGGGTGCGTCCCGCGCGGCGGCGGGCCCGCCGGTGCTCCGGAGGCAGCGGGGCCGCGGCCGGCGGCTCGGCCGCCGCCGGCTGCGGCGGCGCCGCGTGCGACAGCCGGGCCGTCACCGCGAAGCCCCCGGCGCCGTCCGGGCCGTGCCGCAGTGTGCCGCCCGTCAGCCGGACCCGCTCGTCCAGCCCGATGAGCCCCCGGCCGCCCGCGGCCAGGCCGTCCGCGGCCGACGGCGGCGCGGTGTTCCGCACCGACACCACCGTCTCGCCTGCCGCATGCGTCACCCGCACCTCCGCCGTCGCGCCCGGCGCGTGCTTCACCACGTTCGTCAGCGCCTCCTGGACGACCCGGTGCGCCGCCCGCTCGACCGGGCCGGGCACGTCGTCCTCCCGGCCCTCGACGCGCGAGGTGACCGCGAGTCCCGAGGCGGCGGCGTTCGCCACCAGCCGCCCGATGCTTCCGGTGCCGAAGTCCGCCGGCCCGGTGGGGGCGCGGTCCGTGTCCTCCCGCAGGATGCCGATGACCTCGCCCAGGCGCTCCACCGCGGCCGCCGCCCGGGCGCGGACGTCCTCGGCGGCCGCCCGGTGCTCCTCCGCCAGGCCCGGTGCCAGCTTCAGCGCCCCCGCCGACAGCGCGACCAGGCTCAGGTCGTGCCCCAGCGCGTCGTGCATGTCCTGCGCGATGCGCGCCCGTTCGCGCAGCCGGGCCTGTTCGGCGACCAGTCGCCGCTCGCGCGCCAGTTGCTCCGCGCGCGACCAGCCCGCCCGCGTCAACTCCTGATACTGGCGCCACACTCGTCCCGCGAACCACGGCAGCAGCGCCGCCCCCACCACCAGCGCGACGAACGCGCTCCCCAGCGGAAACAGGGCCGGGACGGCCAGGACCGCCACCGCCCCCGCCGCCACCAGGCCGCCGAGCGCGGCGGCCATCGGCCACGTACGCCCCGAACGGTGCCCCGCCAGAAAGGCGCACACCGCGCCCGGCAGCGCCCACCACAGGGAATCGACCCCCAGCCCGGCCGCCAGCACGGCGGCAGGAGCGAACACCGTTCCCGGGTCGCGGAGCAACGGGGGCTTGTCAATGGTCGTCGTTCCGTTCACCGACGCACCGTACGCGGCCCGCCGACCGCGCCGGAACTGCCGAAAGTCGCATGGACAGGCGGCACGGTTCCCTTGCGCGGACGACGGGAAGAAGATCGACCAGGCGCGTGTTCGGCCATGACATGACGACGACTTCTTCGCAGTGGGTGGCCGGTTTCCGCTCCGCCGTGGTGAGCCCCCACGAGGCATACACCCTCTTCCCGTCCCGCGCCTTCGCCGACCGGACGGTCCGTCAGGTCCTGCGGCTCGACGGCGGCGGCGAGGCCCTCCGCGTCCGCCTCAGCAACAGGTACGGGAAGGAGCCGCTGACCGTCGGCGCCGCGCGCCTGGCGAGACATACGGGCGGCTCCGGCGCCGATCCGGGCAGTTCCGTCGTCCTCACCTTCGGCGGCCGGGAGTCGTTCACCCTCGCGGTCGGCGAGGAGGGGGTGAGCGACCCGGTGGCCGGCGAGGTGGCCGCCGGGGACCGGTTCGCGCTCAGCCTGTACTTCCCCGAGGACACCGGTCTCGCCACCTTCTCCGTGGTCGCCTCCGAGACCGGCTTCACGGCCCCGGGCGACGTCACCGCGGCCCCCGCCCTGGACGGGGCGGAAACCCTGGAGACCTCCCGGTACTTCGTCTCCGGCGTCGACGTCCTCGCCCCCGCGGGCACCGCCGTCGCCGTGGCCTTCGGCGACTCGTGGCTGGAGGGCGCCGGCACCACCCCGGGGGCCGCCGCGCGCTTCCCCGACCACCTCAACCGCCGGCTGCGCCGCGGCTGGGTGGTCAACCAGGGCATCTCGGGGAACCGGCTGCTGACCGACGAGATCGGCGAACACGGCCTCGCCCGGCTGCGCCGGGACGTCCTCGACGTGCCCGGTGTCACCCACGTCATCCTCAACTTCGGCCTCAACGACCTCGGAACACCCGGCAACATCGACCCGGCGGCCCCCCTGCCCCTGCCCACCGCCGCCGACCTCGTCGCCGGCTACACCGAACTCGCCCGCCGGTCGCACGAGGCCGGGCTCCGGGTCATCGCCCACACGATCGGCCCCTACGGGGGAACGGTCTACGAGGGTTACGACTCGGAGGACGGCCAGGCCGTCCGCCGCGAGGTCAACGACTGGATCCGCGCCACCGACGTCTTCGACGCCGTGACGGACGTGGCGGCGGCCGTCGCCGACCCCGATCACCCCGAGCGGATCCTCCCCGCCTACGACTGCGGCGACCACCTGCACCTCAACGACGAGGGGGCCCGGGCGATGGCGGCGGCGGTCGACCTCGCGCAGCTGCGCCTCTGACGGGCCGGCGGGCGGGGGCTCCCGGGAGGGGGGCGCGGTCGGCGGGGGCGACGGCTCCCGGGAGGGGGCGCGGTCACCCCTCCCCGGCCGCCGCCTCCTCCAGCGCCCCCACATCGATCTTCGTCATCTCCAGCATGGCGCGCATGACCCGGTTCGCCCGCTCGGTGTCCGGGTCGGAGAGCAGGTCGGTCAGCCGGCGCGGAATGATCTGCCAGGAGAGGCCGTAGCGGTCCTTGAGCCAGCCGCACGGCCCCTCCTCGCCGCCCTCGCCGAGGCGCGCCCACAGGTCGTCGACCTCCTCCTGGGAGGCGCAGTCCACGTAGAGGGAGACGGCCTCGTTGAAGGTGAACCGCGGGCCGCCGTTGAGGGCGATGAACTGCTGCCCGGCGAGTTCGAAGGTCACCGTCATCACCGAACCCGGCTCGCCGGGACCCGCCTCGCCGTAACGCTGGACGTGCACGATCCGGGAGTCCTCGAAGACGGACGTGTAGTGTCCGGCCGCTTCCTCCGCCTGGTCGTCGAACCACAGGAACGGCGTGATCTTCTGCATGGCGCTCTCCTGACCGCTTCGCGAACACGGTGATCTCGGGGCACATCGGTCATGACCCGGCGCTACTCTGCCGTGCCTCGCGCGGCGTCCACAACGTGTGCGTCACCCGAACGGCCGCGCGGCGCGGCCGGCACGCCGTCAGCCCACCCGCCGCAGCGCGTTGGTGGCGCAGTGGACCTCGCCGCCGCCGAGATGGGCCCAGGAGAAGTCCTCCACCCAGTGCACCCGTACGCCCTGGGCGCGGAGCCGCCGTTCGGCCTCGTCGCGGAACAGGTCCCGGCCGCCGACCCGGGGGCCGTGCGGCGCCGGCGGGGCGAAGTCCCGCGCGGTGAGGGAGAGTCCGTTGGCGAGCGCGGGGGAGAAGGCGAGGTGGCGCCGCGCCCCGCCGCCCGTGTCCATCGTCGCGTACAGCACGGGCAGCGGCACCAGTTCGTCTCGCCGCAGCCCGGTGGCGCGCATGAGCACCGCGAGCTGCCCGTCGATCCGCCGCGCGGCCTCCGCGTTGTCGCCGGTCCGCCGCTCGTGGTCGAGCACTTGGTCGACGGTCGGCTTGTCCGGGGCGTCCGTGTCCGCGAACAGCCGCCGGCCGCCCGCCCCGGAGCGGTGCGCGCGGCGCAGCAGGTCCAGTGCCAGCCGGGGGTCGGAGAAGGCCAGGGTCCAGCCGCGCGCGTTGTCCGCCCGGACGACGTGGACGGTCTCGTCGACGTGGCCGACCACCAGCCAGGACGTGTCGAGGGCCAGCGGCTCCTGCGCCCCCTGGGACCGCAGCAGCGTCACGAAGGACGGGTCGGGGTGGCGCTCGGCGGTGCCGCCGTAGAGGATCCGGCCCCGCGGGTGGCCGGGGTACGGCGGGAGGGACTCGATGTTGCCGGTGAAGTTCAGCGGTTCGTCCGCGCCCGCGTCACGCCGGGCGGTGTATTGCTGGACGATCCCCACTCCGGGGCCGCGCAGATCACGGTAGAGCAGTCGGCCGGCCCGGCGGAGGCGCGCGGTGCGGCCGTCGGCGGACGCCCGGTGGACGGGGGGCCGCAGCAGGATCCGCATGGTCCGGCGGCCCTCGGGAGTCCGTTTGGTGACGTAGCCGGGCTCGGCGATGTCCTGCCGCCACATGTCCTGCCGCCCCTCGGCCGTCCCGGGCCGGAAGCGCAGTGTGCCGGCGGGCAGACCGGAGTCCCGGACGGCCTTGCGCAGCGAGCCGGCGAAGGCGTCCCAGCCGGCCGGCCGACGGCCGGTGGCCGGCGCCTTCACGGGCCGGCCGGTGCCGGGCCCCGGGGCGGCGGCGAAGACGTGCCGGGCCCGCTGGAGGTCGTGCTGGAGGAGGACGGGCACCACGCGCAGCTGGACCACGGCCGTGCGGGTGGCGCCGCGGTCGGTGACGGTCAGGGTGACGTCGACGCGGCCGTCCCAGCGGGCCCGGTCGCGGACGACGTCCCGCCCCTCGACGGCCAGCCGGACGCCGTGCCGCAGCTCGCCGGCCCGGAGCGGGCCGCCCGCGTCCAGTGAGACGTACCGTCCCCCGCGCTCGACGAAGATCCGGGCGTAGCGGCCCTGCGCGGCCGGTATCGACACCCGGGCGCGCGCCGACGTGCCGGCGGCCGTCGGCGGCACCCGCAGCGGGGTGAGGTCCGCCAGGTCCGCCGCGCCGTCGACGACCTCGTCGGCGGCGTCGTGGCAGGCGGCGAGGCGCTCGTCGACGGCCGCGTCCTGCCGGTCCAGGTCGCCCGGGCGCAGGGCGCAGCGGCGGGCGTCGTCGTCGAGGTTGGGCAACAGCTCCGTGCCGTGGGGCGCCAGCAGCCGGGGCGGGGCGGCGGTCGGCGCGGCGTGCGCGCCGGCGGTGGGCACCAGGGAGGCGAGGACAGCCGCGCAGGCGAGCGCGGAGACGAGGGACACCTTCATGACGGGTCGGTGTGTCATGGACAACACTCTTCCGCCGGGGGCGGGCGGCCAACCATCGTCCGACCGCGCGGCCGGGCCGGTGCGCCCCTTCGACCGAGTACGGCAGGAAACCCTCCTCCTTCCGGGGGAGACCGGGAAATCGGCGGCGGGAACGCCTTACCGACGGAAACGTTGCGCTGTGTAGTCGTGTACCTTCCGGGGCAGGTCGTGACCTGCGATCTTGCGGATGGCGGATTACCTAGCGTGAGTTTTCAAAAATGTCAATTCTTCGCAAACTCTTGACGGCACCTTCACGCGCCTCACACCATTCCCGCATGGACTCGTCAGACATCCCGGAGATCGCCGCGGCGCACCCGCGCCGGCACCACGGCGTCCTCCGACATCGCCCCACGCGGCGACAGCGCCCTTCGGGCCGCTGACGTCCGACGTCCGGCGGGAGGAGTCCACCCCCCACTTCCGTATGTCCCGGACTCCGCTACTTCATCCCGCTCACACCTTCTGCATCACCAGGACCGGCATCGCCAGCCGGAGCCCGGGCGGTGTCCCCTGCCGGGACGCCCTCCGGTCCTGCCCCCACGAACGAAGGCGAAGACATACATGAGCGACCGCACTCTCACTGCGGCCGACACGCCCACCGGTGTGTCCGCCCCGGCCACGACGTCCACGCACGTGGACGCCGGTGACGCGGGCTACAGCAAGGACCTCAAGTCCCGCCACGTCAACATGATCGCGATCGGCGGAGCCATCGGCACCGGCCTCTTCCTGGGCGCCGGCGGCCGGCTCGCGAACGCGGGTCCCTCCCTCTTCATCGCATACGCGATCTGCGGCGTCTTCGCCTTCTTCGTCGTCCGGGCCCTCGGCGAGCTCGTCCTCTACCGCCCCTCCTCCGGCGCGTTCGTCTCGTACGCCCGCGAGTTCATGGGGGAGAAGGGCGCCTTCGCCGCCGGCTGGCTGTACTTCCTCAACTGGGCCACCACCGGCATCGCCGACATCACGGCCGTCGCCACCTACACCCACTACTGGGGCATGTTCAGCGACATCCCCCAGTGGGTCCTCGCGCTGATCGCCCTCGCGGTCGTCCTCACCGTGAACCTCATCTCCGTGAAGTACTTCGGCGAGATGGAGTTCTGGTTCGCGATCATCAAGGTCGGCGCCCTCGTCGCCTTCATGGCGATCGGCATCTTCCTGCTGGCCAGCCGGCACGAGGTCGGCGGGCACGCCCCGGGCCTGTCCAACATGCTCGACCACGGCGGCCTCTTCCCGTCCGGCCTGATGCCGATGCTGCTGATCATCCAGGGCGTCGTCTTCGCCTACGCCTCGGTCGAGCTGTGCGGCGTCGCCGCCGGCGAGACCGAGAACCCCGAGAAGATCATGCCCAAGGCGATCAACTCGATCATGTGGCGTGTCGGCCTGTTCTACGTCGGCTCGGTCGTGCTCCTCACGCTCCTGCTGCCGTACAACGTCTTCACCGGAGGCGAGAGCCCGTTCGTCACCGTGCTGTCCAAGATCGGCGTGCCGTACGCGGCCGGCGTGATGAACCTGGTGGTCCTCACCGCCGCGCTCTCCAGCCTGAACTCCGGCCTCTACTCCACCGGCCGCATCCTGCGCTCGATGGCCATGTCGGGCTCCGCCCCGAAGTTCACCGGCCGCATGAACAAGGGGCAGGTCCCCTACGGCGGCATCCTGCTCACCGCGTTCTTCTGCGTCCTGGGCGTCGGCCTGAACTTCGTCGTCCCGGAGAACGCCTTCGAGATCGTGCTGAACTTCGCCGCGATCGGCATCATCGGCACCTGGGGCATGATCATGCTCTGCTCGCTGCTCTTTTGGCGGCGCGCCAAGGCGGGCCTGGTCAGCCGCCCCGCCTACCGGCTGCCCTGGGCGCCGTACACCCAGATCGTCACCCTGGTCTTCCTGGCCGGCGTCCTGGGCCTGATGGCGGCCGACGAGGGCGCCAGCCGCGACACGATCCTGTGCCTGCCGCTCATCGCGGCGGCGCTGGTCGGCGGCTGGTTCCTGGTCCGCGGCCGGGTCGCCCGCACCCAGCGCGAGGCGGAGCTGCGCGAGGCGGCGAAGCCGCAGGCGTAACGCCGACGTACCGACGGCACCGGGCCGCGTTCCCCACGGGGGCGCGGCCCGGTCGCGTCGTACAGGGCGGGAATTTGGATTACGGACGGTGGCACGCCGACGACGGAGAGCGGCGGCCGCTGTGAGGCCGCGCATAGGGCCTCGATCACATACGGGCCTCTTTAGTTCCGGGCGAAGCGCATTTCCCGGGGAAAACCCGGGACTTCACGGCCGCGTGAACGACGTGGGGGAGTAGGTCACAGTGCTTGTCGGGGTTTTCGGGCGCCGCTAAGAATGGTGGGACCGCACGGCGCCGTCCGATCGAGAACGGCGCTTTTCTCTGCGCCGGCCAGGCCTGTGCGGTGTCCCCGATGCGAGAGGTTCACCTCCCCATGCGTTCCACCCACTCCGGTTATCCCCGTCTGACCAAGGCCCACAAGTTCTCCGCCGCGGCGCTGACCGCGGCCGGTGCCGCCGCCGTGGCGTTCGGTGCCGCCTCGCAGGCCGTGGCCGCGCCGGCGCCGGCGCCGGTCAAGCCGGTCGCGCAGAGCGTGGAGAGCTTCGCCCAGACGCAGGACGCCGAGCGGGCGCACGCCACCGACAAGGCCACCGCGCAGGCGAAGGCCGAGGCCGCCAAGGTCAAGGCCGAGGCCAAGGCCAAGGCCGACGCCAAGGCGAAGGCGGACGCCAAGGCGAAGGCGGACAAGGAGCGTGCCGCGAAGCAGGCCGCGAACCGTTCCACCACCCGCAAGCCCATCGAGAAGCCCGCTGCCGCTCCGGCGCCGAAGGTGTACGCGGACGACCTGGAGGGCTGGATCTCCGAGGCGCTGGACATCATGAAGGCCAAGGGCATCCCGGCCTCGTACGAGGGCGTGAAGCGCAACATCATGCGTGAGTCGACCGGTAACCCGCGCGCGATCAACGACTGGGACGTCAACGCCGTCAACGGTGTGCCGTCGAAGGGTCTGCTGCAGATCATCGACCCGACGTTCAAGGCGTACCACGTCGAGGGCACGTCCTGGGACATCTGGGACCCGGTCGCCAACATCGTCGCGTCCTGCAACTACGCGGCCGACAAGTACGGCTCGATGGACAACGTGAATTCCGCCTACTGACAGAGGCCACAAAAAATTCCCCGCCGGAGGGCGGCGACACCGAAAGCGGTGCCGCCGCCCTCCGGCATTCCCCGGCTCAGCCGGGCCGCGTCAGGTCCGGCCGCAGCCGGTGCCAGATGGGGTGGCGGAGGTGCCCGGCCGGGGTCCATCCGGTGAGGGTGATCTCGGCGACCAGCCGCGGCTCCGCCCAGTGAACGCCGGTCGCGTCCACCGGGCCCGCGAAGGGCGAGGTGTCCCGCGCCACCGCCGCCAGGTAGCGGGCCAGGTCCCGGCGCTCCTGGCCGGACAGGCCCGAGCCGACGGAACCGACGTAGCGCAGGCCCGACGGCTCCTCCACCCCCGCCAGGACGGCCCCGGGCAGCCCGGCGATCGCCCCGCGGCCCTCCGTCCAGCCGCCGATGACCACGTCCAGCGTGAGCAGGTGCTTCACTTTCCGCCAGTCGGGTGACCGGACGCCGGGCAGGTAGGGGGAGGACAGCCGTTTGGCGATGACGCCCTCGTAGCCGTGGCGCAGGGTGGCGTCCCAGGCCCGTCGCGCGTGTCCCTCCAGGTGGGTGGGGACGGACCAGCTGCGGCCGGTCAGCCCCATGCCGTAGAGGATGGCGCGGCGCTCCGCGTAGGCGGCGCCGAGCAGGGACCGGCCGCTCAGGTACAGCACGTCGAAGATCATGAGATGGACCGGGTACTCCATCGCCAGATGCGCCGCGCGGCGCGGATTGGCGATGCCCATACGGCGCTGGAGCAGCCCGAAATCCGGCCGGCCCCGGTCGTCCAGCGCCACCAGCTCGCCGTCGAGGACCGCGGACCGGCCCTGGAGCTGTGCGCCCAGCTCCAGCAGCTCCGGATAGGTGGCCGTCACGTCGTTCCCCGCCCGGCTCACCAGCCGTACCGTCCCGTCGCCCGAGGTGCTGAGCACGCAGCGGACCCCGTCCCACTTCACCTCGAAGCCCCAGCCCGCGTCCTCGCCCTCGGCCGGCAGCGGGCCGGGCACGGTCAGCATGGGCCGGATCTCGGGAAGCCGGGCGACAGGCAGGGCCATAGTTCCGATGATCAGGGCAGTGGCGGGTTTTCGCAGGTCATTCACCCGTGCGGGGCACCGGGCCCGCGCCCCGGCCGTACCGGCCCGCCACGGCACCGGCCCCCGTAGCGCCTTCGCCGCCCGATAGCCTCGCCACTCCGATCCGCTGTGACGCGTCCCACCACGCGTCCGAGAACGACGAGGTTGCCGCAGGTGCTGTGCTCCATATGCCAGAGAACGCCCGCCGTGGAGGGAACCGGGCGCTGCCACGCCTGCGCCTTCCCCGGCGGTCCCCCGGCCGGTGTGTTCGGGAACGGTGCCGCGCCGGGAGCCGGACCGCTGCTCACCGGGCCGCCACCGCTGCCGGTGCCCCCGTACGTCCCCATGCCGCGGCTCGCCTCCCCGGTCGGGCTCGGCCGGGCGGTCGCCGCGCTGCTGGGGCTCTGCGTCCTGGCCGACGTCTTCTCGCTCTTCGCCGGGACCACCATGTACGGCGTGACGACCCGGATGATCGACGAAGGCGCCGGGGCCCTGTCCGAGGACGAGATCGACCGGGCCGACCTCCTCCAGTTCGTCGCCGGGGCCGTGCAGACGGTCGCCCTGATCGCCTGCGCCGTCCTCTTCCTCGTCTGGTTCCACCGGGTGCGCGTCAACGCGGAGGTCTTCCGGCCGGACGGGCACCGGATGGGGCGCGGCTGGAGCATCGGGGGCTGGTTCGTACCGGTGGCCAACCTCTGGTTCCCGAAGAAGGTCGCCAACGACGTCTGGGCCGCGAGCCTGCCGCACGAGCCCGACGGCTCGCCCCGCCGCGCCCCGCGCACCCTCATGAACTGGTGGTGGGGCCTGTGGATCGCCACCCTGATCCTGGGCCGCGGGGGCGGCCGGATGTACGCCCGGGCCGACACTCCCGAGGAACTGCGGCGCGCCGTCGACGTGCTGATCGTCGCCGACGTCGTCGACATCGCGGCGGCCGTCCTCGCGTTCCTGTTCGTCCGCCGGCTCACCGCCCTCCAGGACGAGAAGGCGCACCAGGGCCCGGTCCTCGCGCCCGCCGTGTTCCGGTCCGGACCGTACGCGTGAGGCCCGCCGAACGCCCCTGACCTGCGGCGCAACCCCCCTGGCGACCCGGGGGAAAACCCCACCGCCGGAGCCCGGCTGCCACCATGGCCCGGCCGTCCCCCCTTGCCTAGCGTCGAGGTCAGCACTGGCCGAGAGTCGCCAGGACCGGCGGAGAAGGGAACACCATGGCGTTGCGCCGCGACCGCGTACCCACCCAGGAACCCCGGGGCACGGCCCCGGCGGTCGAGCTACGGGCCGTGCGGCGCCGGTACGGGCGGGGGGAGGGGGCCGTCGAGGCGCTGCGCGGGGTGGACCTCGCGCTGCCCGGCGGGAGCTTCACCGCGGTGATGGGCCCCTCCGGCTCGGGCAAGAGCACCTTCCTGCAGTGCGCCGCCGGGCTGGACCGCCCCAGCTCCGGCGAGGTGCTGCTCGGCGGCGAGGCCATCACCGGGCTGAGCGAGGACCGGCTGACGAAGCTGCGCCGCAGCCGCGTCGGCTTCGTCTTCCAGGCGTTCAACCTGCTGCCCTCGCTGACCGTGCAGCAGAACGTCCTGCTGCCGCAGCGCCTGGCCGGCGAGCGCCAGGACCGCGCCCGCGCCCAGCGGCTGCTGGCCGAGGTCGGCCTGGACCGGCACGGCCGGCGCCGCCCCGGCGAGCTCTCCGGCGGCCAGCAGCAGCGCGTCGCCATCGCCCGGGCCCTGATCACCCGGCCCGAGGTGGTCTTCGCCGACGAACCGACCGGCGCCCTCGACACCCGGTCCGCCCACGAGGTGCTCGGCCTGCTCCGGCGGGCGGTGGACGCCCTCGGCGCGACGGTCGTCATGGTCACCCACGACCCGGTGGCCGCCGCCCACGCCGACCGGGTGCTCTTCCTCGCCGACGGCCTGCTCGCCGGGGAACTGACCAGCCCGGACCCGCGGACGGTGGCCGACCGGATGGTGGCCCTGGCCGCCGCGGCCGACCGCCGTCCGGCCACGACGGCGGCGGTGTGATCGGCATGCCGAACGGACTCGCGCGGGCCTCCGTCCGCTTCCGGCCCGCGTCCTTCGCGGGCAGCCTCGTCGCCCTGCTGTTCGCCTCGGCGATCATCACGGCCTGTGGCGTCCTCCTCCAGACCGGCATCACGGCCCACGTCACCCCCCAGCGCTACGCCCACACCCCCGTCGTCGTCACCGGCGACCCCTCCGTCCGCGTCACCACCGGCCACGGCGAGGACAAGGACACCAGCGAGACCGCCCTGCCCGGCCGCGGCCGGGTCCCGGCCGCGCTCGCCGGGCGGATCGCGGCCCGGCCCGGCGTGGCCGCCGCCATCCCCGACCTGGCCTTCCCGGTCCGCGCGGGGGCGGGGACGCCGGCCCTGCCCGAGCTCACCGGACGGCCCTACGGAGCCGCCGGCATCGCCCTCGCCCCCGGCACCCGGCCGCTGTCCGACGGCCGTGCGCCGCGCTCCGGCGAGGTGGTCCTGGACGCCGCCTCGGCACGGGCCGCCCGGCTGGCGCCCGGCGACCGCGTCACGCTCACCGGCCCCGGCGGCACGGCGGCGTACCGGGTCTCCGGCCTGGCCCGGGAGGGCGCCGGCCCGGCGACCGCCTGGTTCGCCGACGCCACCGCCGACCGGCTCTCCGGCCACCCGGGCGCCGCCGACGCCATCGCCGTACGGCCCCGGCCGGGCACCACCGTGCCGGCCCTCGCCCGGCAGGTCCGGCAGGCCACCGGCGACGGCCCCGAGGTGCTGACCGGCGCCGCGCGCGGCGCGGCCGAGGAGCCGGGCGTCGTCGAGGCCCGGGAACTGCTGACCGGACTCGGCGGCTCCTTCGGCGGCATCGCCGCCATGACCGCCGTCTTCGTCGTCATGGGCACCGTCGCCCTGGCCACCGGCCAGCGGGCCCGGGAGTTCGCCCTGCTGCGGGCGATCGGCGCCACCCCGCGGCAGATCCGCCGCACCATCGCCACCGAGGCGATGATCGTCGCCCCGGTCGCCGGCGCCCTCGGCATCCCGCCCGGGCTCGCCCTGGCGCACTGGTGGTTCGGCGAACTCGCCGACCGCGGCGCCCTGCCCGACGGCGTCCGCCTGGACGTCGGCCCCATCCCCCTGACGGTCGCGGTCGGCACCACCCTGCTGTCCGCGCTCCTCGCCGGCTACGCCGCCGCCCGCCGCTCCGCGCGGCTCCGCCCCAGCCAGGCCCTCGGCGAGGCGGCCGTCGAACGCGTCCGGCCCGGCTGGGTGCGCACCCCGCTCGGCCTGGCCGCCCTCGTCGGCGGCACGGTCCTCGCCGGCGTCGCGGCGGGCCTGGACGGCGAGAACGCGGCCAACACCGCCCTCGGCGTCGTCATGTGCTTCCTGCTGGCCGTCGCCCTGCTCGGCCCCCTGGTGGCCCGGTTCTGCGCGACCGTCTTCGGGCTGCCCCTGCGGTCCGGCGCCGCGGGCGCCGCCGGCTCGCTCGCCGCCGACAACTCCCGCGCCCAGGCCCACCGCCTCGCCTCCGCCATCACCCCCATCGTGATGGTCACCGCGTTCTGCGGAACCCTCGTCTTCCTCCAGAGCACCATCAGCCACGTCGCCGACCGGAACGTCCGCGACGGCGTCGTGGCCGACCACGTCCTCGCCGCCACCGGCCCGGGCCTGCCCGCCACCACCGCCGAACGCGCGGCCCGCGTCCCCGGCGTCGACACCGCCGTCGGCGTCCTGCGTACCGGAACCGTTTACCGGAGCGGCGGAACCGTCTCCTCCGCCACCGCCCTCGGCGTCTCCGGCGACCCGGCCAAGCTCCCCGAGGTCCTCGACCTCGGCGTCCGCTCCGGCTCGCTGGCCCGGCTCGGCACCTCGCCGGACACCGTCGCCCTGAGCACCACCCTGGCCGACACCCTCCATGTGAAACCCGGCGACCGCGTCCCCCTCTGGCACGCCGACGGCACCCGCGCGCGCCCCGAGCTCGTCGCCACCTACGAGCGGGGGCTCGGCCTCGGCGAGGTCCTGCTGCCCCGGGCCGCCGCCGCGCCCCACGCGGCCGCCGCCCTCGACAGCCACGTCCTCGTCAAGCGGGCCCCCGGCGCCGACCGGGCGGCCGTCGCCCGCCGGCTCGCGGAACTCGGCCCGCCCGGAACCACCGTGACCGACTCCGCCGGCTACGCGGCCGCGGCCGACCGCGACCGGGAACTCAACGCCTGGGCGAACACCGTCATGGCGGCCGTCCTCGGCGGCTTCGCCGCCGTCGCCGCCGCCAACACCCTGGTGATGACCGTCCTGGACCGCCGCCGCGAGGTCGCCCTGCTGCGCCTCACCGGCACCACCCGCCGCCAGGTGCGCGACATGATGCGCTGGGAGGCCCTGCTGGTGGCCGGCAGCGGACTGACCCTGGGCGGTGTGATCGCCTGGATCACCCTGGCCCCCATCACCCGGGGCGTCACCGGCTCGTCCCCCTACGTCCCGCTCACCACTGCCGTCCCCCTGGCCGCCGGCGCCGTCCTCCTCACCGTCACCGCCACGGCCCTCCCCACCCGCGCCCTGCTGCGCCGCGGGCCGCTGGCGGCGGGGGCGGAACGGAGGTGAGCGCGTCCCGTCCGCCCTCCCCGGTCACCGGGGCGGGCGGACGGACAGCGCGTGGCGGAACACCTCCCGGGGGTCCCAGCGGGCCTTGACCCGCTGGAGCCGGGGGTAGTGCCGTTTGTAGTACAGGGCGTGCCACGGCGTGCCGGAGGTGTTCAGGGCGGGGTCGGCGAGGTCGGTGTCCGGGTAGTTGACGAACGAACCGTCGCTGACGTCCCCGGGGGCCGGCACGCCGCCGCTGTCGGCGTACACCGCGCGGTAGAGGTCCCGTACCCAGCGCAGCCGTGGCGCGGCGTCCTCGCGGGGTGCCTTCCAGCCGGTGACGAAGAGGGCCTTGAGGACGGAATCCCGCTGCGCGACGGCCGTCGCCTCCGGCGCGACGGCGTTGACCCGCCCGCCGTACGACACGAGCCAGACCGTGCCGTCGAGTCCGCCGGCGGACTCGGCCGCCAGACGGTCGTGCAGGACGTCGATCTGCCGGTCGGTGAAGCGCCGGCGCAGGTAGCCGGCCTTGACCTTGAACGCCGCCGGCGCGCTCTCCTGGACGGCTGCCGCGGCCTGCAGCCAGGGCAGTTCCTCCCGGGTCACGACCGGCTCCACGCCGACGCCCCGGCCGAGGGCGGCCACGTACGCGTCCACCAGCCGCCGGGCGTCCGGGCCGGTGGAGTCCACCTGCCCGGAGAGGTACGCGGCGGCTTCGGAGCGGCGGGTGTTGAGCATCAGCACGCTGAACAGCCCGGCGGACCGGGTCCCGGGCGCGCTGTTGCGCTCGTGCCACTCGCCGTGATTGCGCACCAGACGGGTGAAGGAGCGCCGGTCGAGCCCCTTCCACGGCCAGGAGACGGTGAAGCCGGTGACGGCCTCCGGGGCGCGCGGCAGCAGCCGGGACGGGTCGGAGCCGCCCGCGTCCGGCGAGCGGAACCAGTAGCGGGTGACGACCCCGAAGTTGCCTCCCCCGCCGCCGGTGTGCGCCCACCACAGCTCGCGGTTGGGGTCGTCCGGCTCACGCGTCGCCACGACCCGCCGCGCCTTCCCCCGCGCGTCCACGACCACGACCTCGACGCCGTACAGGTGGTCGACGGCCAGCCCGTGCCGGCGGGACAGCGCGCCGTACCCCCCGCCCAGGATGTGCCCGCCGACGCCGACCTCCGCCGTCGCGCCGGCGGGCAGGGCCACCCCCCAGCCGAGGAAGAGGCTCTTGTAGACGGATCCCAGCGAGCCGCCCGGCTCGACGGCGAACGCCCGCCGCCGCGCGTCGTACGCGACGGCCGTCATGGGGGAGAGGTCGATCAGCAGCCGGACGTCGGGACCGTCGACGAAGTCCTCGAAGCAGTGGCCGCCGCTGCGGACCGCGAGGCGCCGGCCCTGGTCCACGGCCTGCTGCACGGCGGCCGTCACCTGCTCGGCCGAGGCGGCCACGACGACGAGGTCGGGGCTGCCGGAGAAGCGCGCGTTGCGGCCGCGGTGGGTCAGCGACCGGTAGCGCGGGTCGCCGGGCCCGACCGTCACCGGCCCCGGCGTGCTCGGCGGCGCCGCCACCGCCGGGGACGCGGAGGCCGGCACGGTCAGCGCGGCGGCGGCCCCGCCGAGCACGGCGGTGCGGGCCAGGACGTCACGTCGTGTCACTTCCACCATGGGCTGCTCCTCCACGGATCCCGGT
This sequence comes from Streptomyces sp. URMC 126, assembly GCF_051386555.1. Classification (NCBI taxonomy): domain Bacteria; kingdom Bacillati; phylum Actinomycetota; class Actinomycetes; order Kitasatosporales; family Streptomycetaceae; genus Streptomyces; species Streptomyces sp. URMC 126. The sequence continues at coordinate 20,131 of NZ_JBPQTX010000024.1, read as the reverse complement.
CCCGGTGCCGGACCGGATAGGGAAGTTCGATGATCGCGGGCGGAGGGAGGCGAGGGCATCGTCCGCGGAGACCAGACGGCCGTACATCGAAGGAGGGACCGTCCGGCGACGGCCCGGCCCTCCCGGGGGACGCGCCCCGCGGACCGGGCGCGGGCCACCGCCGTGGGGAAAACCCCACCCGCGCAAAGGAGGCGCTCCACATGGTCCCCGGCGCACCCCGCCGCCGATGCTGGTACGCATGAAGCGGCACCGGACCATCGCTCTCTCGATCCTCCTCTGCGTCAGCGCGGGCACCGCCCTCGCCGGCAGCCCCGCCACGGCCGCCCCGCCGGCCGCTGCCTTCCAACGCGCCGACGACGCCGTCGTCCGGGCGGTCGAACGGACCGCCCACCCGCTGCGCACCACCGAACCCGGCGGCCCGGACGGCGACCTGCGGGCGCTGGACCGGGTGGTCGGGGACGCGCGGGTGGTGGGGATGGGAGAGGCGACACACGGATCCCACGAGTTCTTCGCGCTCAAGCAGCGCGTCTTCCGCCACCTGGTGCGGGAACGCGGCTTCCGCACCTACGCGCTGGAGGCGCCCTGGAGTACCGGCCTCCGGCTGAACGACTACCTGCTGCACGGCAAGGGCGACCCGCGCCGCATCATGCGCGAGGACTTCCAGGACTCCTACCTCCTCTGGAACACCCGCGAGTACCTCTCGCTCATCCAGTGGATGCGCTCCTGGAACCTCGCCCACCCCGGCGACCCCGTCCGCTTCCTGGGCGACGACGTCGCGTACGCCGGACCGGACCTCTACGACCGCGTCCTCGACTACACCCGGCGCGCCCACCCGGCCCTCCTGTCCGAACTCACCGCCCTCTACCGGGACCTGCGCCCCACCGGACCCGCCGGACCGTACCTGCGGGAGTACGTGACCCGGCCGCTCGCCGAGCGTCAGGAGCGCTCCGCGCGGGCCGCCCGCGCACTCGACCTGCTGCGCGCGCGGCGGCCAGCGCCCGGCCGGGAGGCCGCGGAGGCGCACCGGTGGGCCGTGCGGAACGCGCTCGCGATCCGGCAGACCGCCGGCCAGTACGCCTTCGACCTCACACGGCAGGACGGCATCGCGGCGGCCATGCGCTACCGCGACGGCGTGATGGCCGACAACACCGCCTGGTGGCAGGAGACCACCGGCGACAAGATCCTGCTCTCCGCCCACAACGGCCACATCGGCTACCGCAGCGCGGACCCCGCGAACTACCCCACGACGCAAGGAGCCGTCCTCCACGACCGGCTCGGCTCCCGCTACGTCACCATCGGACTCTCGTTCCACCACGGGACGTTCAACGGCACCCGGGCCGAAGACCCCCTGCTGGACGCCAACGTCCGGCGGTTCGGCGTGACCGCCGCGCCCGGCGGCAACGAGGACACCCTCGACCGCGTCCGCCACCGCGACTACCTGATCGACCTGCGCACCGCCCCCGCCCCCGCCCGCGACTGGCTCCGCACCCCGCGCCAAGCGCTCGACTACGGCACCGCCTACCCCGCGCCGCAGCACCCCGTCGCCCTGGCCCGCCACTACGACGCGCTGATCCACCTGCACACCGTGCGCGCCTCGGACCGGCTGCCGGCGGGGGAGGGCGGCTGAGCCGGGAAGGACTTCCGCGACCCCGGGCCGGACCTCCGCCACGAGGCTCGCCCCCGCGCACGCCGACGCTCCCCGCGCCCCACCGCACCCCGGGCGCGGCCCGTCCGCCGCGACTCCCCACCGACGAGTGGTTTGAGCGCACCGGCCCCGCCGTGCGCCACGCCGCGCGCCACACTGGCCGGAGGACGACCCGATGATCCGATCGGGGATCCGGGCGGACCGCGCGCAAGGGGGACGAGATGGCCGTCGGCACCGTGCTGTTCGCGCTCGACCAGGATCCCCGGGAGCAGGGGGCACAGGGCGAACAGCTCCGCAGGATCCGGGCCGCCCTCGAAGCCGAGGGGCTGGAGGTGCGCCGGGCCGGCACCGAGGCCGACGCCCGGGCGGTGCTGCGCACCGAGGCGGGCCTCGCCGCCGCCGTGGTCTCCTGGGACCTGGCCCCCGGCAAGCGGGCCGGGGACGAGCCGGGCGGCGCGGCCGTCCTCCGCACCGTCGGACGGCGCTTCAAGGACCTGCCCGTCTTCCTCGTCATGACGGACGAGGCCGACGACGACCTCGACCGGCTGCCGCTCTGGGTCGCGGAGAGCGTCGTCGGCTACGTCTGGCCGCTGGAGGACACCCCCGGATTCATCGCCGGCCGGATCGCCGGCGCAGCCCGTGCCTACCGGGAGGCGGTCCTCCCGCCCTTCTTCAAGGCGCTGCGCCGCTTCGACGACGCGCACGAGTACTCCTGGCACACCCCGGCGCACGCCGGCGGCGTCGCCTTCCTCAAATCACCCGTCGGACGCGCCTTCTTCGACCACTACGGGGAACGGCTGCTCCGCAGCGACCTCTCCCTCTCCGTCGAGGAGCTCGGCTCCCTCTTCGAGCACACAGGCCCCATCGGCGACGCCGAGCGCAACGCCGCCCGCATCTTCGGCGCCGACCGCACGTACTTCGTCCTCCACGGCAACTCCACCGCCGACCGCATGGTCGGCCACTTCTGCGTCGCCCGGGACGAGATCGCCCTCGTGGACCGCAACTGCCACAAGTCCGTCCTGCACGGCCTCGTCCTCTCCGGCGCCCGGCCCGTCTACCTCGTCCCCACCCGCAACGGCTACGGCCTGGCCGGACCGCTGCCCCCGGCCGAGACGGAAGCGGACGCGGTGGCCGCCCGCGTCGCCCGCAACCCGCTCACCGCCGACGCCGCGAGCCCCCGGCCCGAGTACGCCGTCATCACCAACTCCACCTACGACGGCCTGTGTTACGACACCGTCCGGGTCGCCCGGCAGCTCGCCCCCAGCACCCCCCGGCTCCACTTCGACGAGGCCTGGTTCGCCTACGCCCGCTTCCACCCGCTCTACGCCGGCCGCTACGGCATGTCCGTCGGCCCCGACACCTTCCCCGGCCCCGACCGACCCGCCGTCTTCTCCACCCAGTCCACGCACAAGCTGCTGGCCGCGCTGTCGCAGAGCGCGATGGTCCACGTCAGGGACGCGCCCCGGGCCCCCGTGGACCACGAGCTGTTCAACGAGGCGTTCATGATGCACGGCACCACCTCGCCGCTCTACCCCGCGCTCGCCTCGCTCGACGTGGCCGCCGGGATGATGGACGGCCCCCAGGGCCGGTGGCTGATCGACGAGGGCGTCACCGAGGCCGTCCGCTTCCGGCAGGCCGTCGTCCGCACCGGACGGCGCATCACGGCCGAAGGCGACCGGCCCGACTGGTTCTTCGGCGTCTGGCAGCCCGACACCGTCACCGACCCCGGCACCGGGGCCCGCCACGACTTCGCCGACGCCCCGCCCGACCTGCTGCGCACCGAGCCCGCCTGCTGGGAGCTCGAACCCGGCGCCGACTGGCACGGCTTCCCCGGCCTCACCGAGGGCCACTGCCTCCTCGACCCCGTCAAGGTGACCCTCACCTGCCCCGGCGTCGACGCCACCGGCCGCTGGTCCGACACCGGCATCCCCGCCCGCGTCCTGACCGCCTACCTCGCCACCCGGGGCATCGTCGTCGAGAAGACCGACAGCTACACCACCCTCGTCCTCTTCTCCATGGGCATCACCAAGGGCAAGTGGGGCACGCTCCTCGACGCCCTGATGGACTTCAAGGCGCTGTACGACGGCGACGCGCCGCTCGACCGCGTCCTGCCCGGCGTCCTCGACCGCCACCCCCGCCGCTACGCCGGGACCACCCTCCCCGAGCTGTGCCACGCCATGCACCGGCACCTGCGCGACACCGACCTGGTCACCCTGCTCGACACGGCCTTCCGCGAGCTCCCCGAGCCCGTCGCGCCGCCGCAGTGGTGCTACCAGCGGCTCATCCGCGGCGGCACCGAACGGGTCCGGCTCGCCGACGCGGCCGGCCGCGTCGCCGCCGCCATGGTCACCGTCACCCCGCCCGGCATCCCCGTCCTGATGCCCGGCGAGTCGGCCGGCGCCGCCGACGGGCCCCTGCTGCGCTACCTGCGGGCCCTGGAGTCCTTCGACCGGGCCTTCCCCGGCTTCCGGAGCGAGACCCACGGCGTCACGGTGGACGAGGAGACCGGCGAGTACGGCATCGCCTGCCTCCGCGCCGAGGACGGGAACGAGGGGGCGCCCGCCGGGCCGTCCCGCTGACCGGACGCGGGAGGGCGGCGCCGGCCCCGTCCCGCGGCGCGGGCGGAGCCGGGCGCGTGCCGGGGAAAGGGCTCAGGAGCCGCCGTCCGGGACGACCCCCAACTGCCGGAGGAAACCGAGCAGATCCTTGTCCGACCACTTCTCGGCGAGCCGGCCGTCCTCGATCCGGTGGATCACGGTCGCGGTCATCCTGACGGTGCGTCCGGTGGCCGGAATGCCCGGCAGGTCCCCGCTGTGCACCCCCTCGGCCGTCAGCCGGGTCACGACCTTGTCGCCCTCGGCGATCTGGTCCTCGATCCGGTGGGTGCCCGGCGTGCTCTCCCAGAACATGCGGAAGGCCTGCTTGAGCCCTTCGCGGCCGGGGGCGAACCCGGGGAACGGCGGCGGCGAGTGGTCCCGGTAGTCCTCGGCCACGAGCTCGTCCATGGCGTCGAGGTTCCCCCTGTCGATCTCCTCGTAGAAGCGGCGCACCAGCCTCTTGTTCTCCTCCGGGGACACGTGACCGCCTTCCGCGCTCGGTACACACCGCCGGTGCGGCGGCGCTCGTTCCGGCAGCCTCGCCCCTGGCGCGGGCCGCGCGGCACGGCACGCCGTGTGACGGGCGGCGTTCACCCGGATCGCCGCCCGTCACACGGCGAATACCGCCCTGCCGCGCGCCGCGTCCGGTTCCGGTACCGGCGCCCCGGCCGGGTCGCCGGCGGCGGTAGGGTCGGCGCATGGATCTCGTAGCCCATTTCCGCCGTGAGGCAAGGGCGTTCGAGGACGCCGTCCGGCGCGCGGCCCGCGCCGGGGACGCGCCGCCGGTCCCGTCCTGCCCCGGCTGGACGGTGACCGACCTGACCGGACACCTGGGCTGGGTGCACCGGTTCGTGGCCCGTATCGTGCGCGACCGGCTCCAGGACGCCCCCGACCCCACCGACACCGCCTTCCTGGACCTGCCCGCCGACCGCGCCGCCTGGCCCGACCCGCACCACCCGCCCACCCACGGGCCGGTGCCGGCGTCCCTCCTCGACTGGTACGCCGACGGCGCCGTCGCGCTGGCGTCCCTCTTCGCCGACCGGGACCCCGGGGAGCGGGTGTGGACCTGGACGGCGGACCGCACCACCGGCTTCTGGCTCTGGGTGCAGACCTTCGAGACGGCCGTGCACCGCTGGGACGCCGAGAACGCCCTCGGCGCGGCCCGGCCGTTCGACGCGGAGCTGGCGGCCGGCGGCGTCGGCCGGTTCCTCGGGACGGTCGTCCCGGCCTGGCGGGCCCGCGGCCAGGCGCCGCCCGGCGCCGGCGAACGGTTCGGCTTCCGGCGCACCGACGCCCCCGGCGACGGGGACCTTCCCGCCGCCTGGACGGTCCGGTTCGACGGCGACGCCGTCCACTGCGCACCGGGCCCCGGGCCCTGCGACGTCGAACTGGCGGGCACCGCCTCCGACCTGACCCTCTTCCTCTGGCGCCGGCTCCCCGCCGACCGCCTGGACGCGGTGACGGGCGACCGGGGCCTCCTGGAGCGCTGGACGGCGCTGGTGCCCACGGTCTGACCGCCCGCCGCCCGGTCCGGCGGCCCGCCCCGGCCGTGAACCGCCGGGCTTCCCGCGCCGCGTCCGCCCCGGACGGATCACCCGCGCCGTCCGCCCGGTGCCGCGACGGCCGCCCGCGGCGTCGGGGCGCCCCGCGGCCCGTAGCCGAGGCGGAAGAGGAACTGCGGGCAGCCGGGCTCGCCGCGCAGCAGGGCGCGCCGCAGGTCCGGCCACTCCAGCGCCTGATGCAGCGGACAGGTCCGCAGACCGCGGGCGGTGGCCAGCAACAGGGCGCGCTGCAGGGCCTGTCCGGCCTGCAGCCAGTCCTGCGGGCGGTCCCGGACGGTGACCACCAGCGCGAGCTGCGCGTGGCGTTCGAAGGCCGCCGCCGGAGCGCGCCGCGCCCGGCCCGCGCCGGTGAAGTCGCGCACCGGCATCCGGCCCGTCGCGTCCACCGGCCCCAGGGCGGCGGCCGGGATCCCGTAGGGAGACGTCCCCGCGTGCACCCAGGCGCGGCTCTCCCGGACCCGCGCCGAGTCCCGGCGGTTCCGCCGCTCCGCCTCGGCGGTCAGCGCCAGCATCCGGCGGGTGGCGACGACGCCGGGCAGGTACAGCCGGGCGCCCTCGGCCAGGACGGCCGACGCCAGTTCGGTCAGCGTCCGGACGGGCACCGGCCGCCCCGTGAACGGCGCCCGGCTGGTGCGGCGCAGGGCCACGGCCTCGTACAGGCCGGGGTCGCGCGAGCCGTCGGGCGGCAGCCCGGTGACGTCCACGACCGCCGCCAGGCCCGGGTCCCCGCCGTCGGGCAGCGGCAGCACCCGAGCCCCGCGGCCCAGGTGCCCGGCCGCCACCCGCAGGTTGAACAGGGCCGCGCCGACGGACAGCAGCCGCGCCCGCCCCGCCGGGTCGGCGGCCGGCAGCCACCGGTCCGGCGCCAGGCGCACCTCCAGCCGGGCCGCGCCCGGGACCGGACGGAACTCCCACGGCTGGGAGTTGTGGATCGACGGGGCCGCCGCGGCCGCCGTCAGCAGCGTCTCCAGATCGGTGGTGCCGAGCCCCGCCGTACCCATCGCCATCAGTCCCCTCCGCAGGTCACGGGCCGTTCCGCCGCCCACGGTCCGCGCTCCCGCGACGGCCCGCCAGGGGCCGAGGGGCCCCGGCGGGCGGGCATCCGGCCCTGCCGCGCGGCGGCTCCGAGCGCCGCGGCCGGCCTCGCCCCGGCCTCCGCCCGGCGGCTCCGTACGGCCGTACGAACCGGCCGGTATCCTGGGCGTGCCGCGTCCGGGGAGGTCCCGGCCGCCGTGTCCGGCCCGCGCGGACGCGTGGCGCGCCGCCCGCACGTCCCCGCGCTCCGCGGCCGGGGGGAACTGGGGAGACGTGGACGACGTGTTCGAGGGGCAGCGGCCCCTGCTGCTGGGAATCGCCTACCGGATGCTGGGCAGCATGTGGGACGCCGAGGACGTGGTCCAGGAGGCGTACCTGCGCTGGGCCGGCACCGACCGCGAGACGGTCCGCGACCCGCGCGCCTTCCTCGCGACCGTCGTCTCCCGCCTCGCCCTCGACCAACTGCGCTCCGCACGCGTCACCCGTGAGGCGTACCGGGGCGAGTGGCTGCCGGAGCCCGTCGCCACCGACGCGGCCGGCCCGTTGGACACGGCCGAGCTGCGCGACAGCCTCTCCTACGCCACCCTCCACATGATGGAGCGCCTCACCCCGCCGGAGCGCGCGGTGTTCGTGTTGCGGGACGCCTTCGAGATGCCGTACGAGCAGATCTCGGAGGTGGTCGGAGCCTCCGCGGCGACCTGCCGGCAGATCCACCGCCGCGCCCTCGGCCACCTCACGGCCGCCCGGCCCCGGCCGAGGCCGTCGCGCGAGGAGCACGAGCGGCTCCTCACCCGGTTCCTGGAGGCGGCGGCCGGCGGTGACCTGGCGGGGCTGAAGGAGGTGCTGAGCGCCGACGTGACGGTGTGGAGCGACGGCGGCGGCAAGGTCAGGGCGGCCCTGCGGCCGGTCCTCGGCCGGGACAAGGCGGCGGCGTTCGTGCTGGGCCTGGCGGCCAAGTACGAGTTCACCGACCCCCGGACGGTCGACGTCAACGGCGAGCCCGCGCTCCGGCTCACCGCGCGAGGCAACGACCAGGTCGTCCTGGCGGACGTGCGCGACGGCCGCATCCACGCCCTCTACGCCGTCCTCAACCCGGACAAGCTCCGCTACGCGGAATGAAGGCGGAACGCCCTCCGTGCGGCGTTCGTGTCGTTTGTCCCCGGTGGCTCGTTGGCACGGCATGAAAAACCGCATCATGACGCGCATCGCCGCCGGATCGCTCCTCCTCTCCGGCGGCCTCGCCGCCGCGACCGCCACCGCGCACGCCGCCGAGGGACAGCAGACCGCCCCCGCCCCCTCCGGCGTCACCCAGCGGCTCTCGCACCTCGCCGCCACCGGTGACGCCACGGCGGGCCGGGCCGCATCCTGGGTGGAGGACACCGTGCCGGAGGAGGTGAGCGGCCGGGTGTCCCTGAAGACACCGCTGTCCCGCAGCTGAGGGACCGTACACCGTGGGAGGCGCCGCATGCCCGAGGGCGACACCGTCTGGCGGACCGCGCGGCGCCTCCACCGCGCCCTGGCCGGCACCACCCTGACCCGGAGCGACCTCCGCGTCCCCGCCCTGGCGACGACCGACCTCGGCGGCCGGGACGTCCACGAGGCCGTGTCACGGGGCAAGCACCTGCTCCTGCGGGTCGACGGCGGCCTCACCCTCCACTCGCACCTCGGCATGGAGGGCTCCTGGCGGGTGTACGCCGCGGGCGAGCGCCGGCGCGGCGGCCCCGAGCACCAGATCCGCGCCGTCCTCGCCAACGACCGCCACACGGCGGTCGGATACCGCCTCCCCGTCCTGCAACTGCTGCGCACCGCCGACGAGTCCACCGTCGTCGGCCACCTCGGACCGGACCTCCTCGGCCCGGACTGGGACGCGGCGGAGGCGCTGCGCCGCCTCCTCGCCGACCCGGGACGGGCCGTCGGCGACGCGCTGCTCGACCAGCGCAATCTCGCCGGCGTCGGCAACGTCTTCAAGTCCGAGATCTGCCACATGCTGCGGATCTCTCCCTGGCTGCCCGTGGGGCGGGTGCCCTCGCCGGCCCGGCTGCCGGCCCTCGCCAGGAAGCTCCTCGACGTCAACAAGGACCGTTCCGCCCGCATCACCACCGCCGACACCCACCCGGACCGCCGCCTCTGGGTCTACGGCCGCGCCGGCCGCCCCTGCCGCCGCTGCGGCGGCCCGGTACGCCTGGCCGACCAGGGGGAGCCCGGCCGGGAGCGGCCGACCTACTGGTGCCCGCGCTGCCAGGACGGGCCGGGGCCGGAAGAGGCGTCCGCGTGACCGGGCGGAATCGCAACCCGGTCACGTAATAGACGCGGTCAGTTGAGTTCCTTGGTAACGTGCGTGCTAGGGTGGCGGCATGGACGGATCGACGGGCCTGCGGGAGCGGAAGAAGCGGCGGACGCGGGCGGCCATCTCCGACACGGCGATCAGACTGTTTCTCCGGCACGGATTCGACGGGGTGTCGGTGGCGGACGTCGCCGCGGAGGCCGAGGTCTCGAAGCCCACGCTGTTCCGGTACTTCCCGACCAAGGAGGACCTGGTCGTCCACCGGTTCGCCGACCACCAGACCGAGGCCGCCGACACCGTACTCGGGCGGGAGCCCGGCACCCCCGTCCTCGACGCCCTGCACCGGGACTTCCGGGCCCGGCTGGACGCCCGCGACCCCATCACCGGCCTCAACGACGACCCGGAGATCCTCGCCTTCCACGGCCTCGTCCGGTCGACGCCCACGCTGGTGGCCAAGGTGGGCGAGTACCTGGCGCGCGAGGAGGAGGCCCTGACGCAGGCGCTCCGCGAGACGCTGCGGGCCGAACGGCCGGAGATCACCGCCCGGTTGCTGGCGGGACAGCTCGTCGCCACCCGGCGCACCCTGGCCCTGGCCAACTGGGAACGCATCGTCGAGGGCCGCTCGGCCGACGACGTCCACCCCGAGGCGGTCGCCGACGCCGACCACGCCTTCTCCCTGCTGCGCGACGGCTTCCACGAAGGCTGAGCGGGACCCGGGCCCGCTCCCACGGAAAACCGCTTGCGACGCGCCCGCCGGCCGACAAGCATGAGCGCATGCCCGGTTGACGCTGAAGACGACACCACCCGATCCCCCGGCCGCGCGGTCCGCCGGCCCTTCCGCTCCCTCGTGCTCTCAGCCGGACGGAACGGAAGGAAGACCCATGGAGATCAGGCGGATCCATGAAGACGAAGGCGACACGGTCGCCGCGTTGTGGGACCGGATGTGCCGGGAGACCGAGGGCGGCGACCGGCTCACCGAGCCCGCCCGCCGGAACCTCTCCCGCATGCTGGCGGTGTCCGCGTGGCACCGCGACGCCTTCTGCCTGGTGGCGGTGGTGGAAGGCCGCGTCGTCGGCTTCGTCAATGGCCGCGCCGACGCGGGCGACGGCCTGCTCCCGGGCACCCTCGGCGAGATCGACGCGCTGTACGTCGTGCCCGAGGAGTGTGGCCAGGGCGTCGAACGGGCCCTCGCGGAGGCGGCCGTCGGCCTGCTCCGCTCCCGGGACGCCGCGACGGTCCGCTTTCTGTCGCCCGTCGGGGACCGCGCCGGACAGCGGTTCTGGCGTGACCTGGGCTTCGAGCCCGACCTGGTGTGCCTGAGCCGCTACCTCTAGCGGCCCGGCGGCCGACGCGTCGGGCATGTGATCGGCGGCCCGCCCGGGCCGCCGGTTCACGCGCCGCCCGGGAACGCCCGGAAACGGAACCGTCCCTTTCGGGCGCTTACCTGGGCCTCGTCGAAGCCCGCCGCCCGGAGCCGGGCCGCCAGGGTGTCCGGCTCCACCGGCACACACGTGTCGCCCCGGTGGACGAGGCGGAAGACGGTCCCGTCCAGCGCGTCGCAGCCCGCGAAGACCCCGCCCGGCCGCAGCACCCGGCGCGCCTCCGCGAACAGCCGGTCCTGCCGCTCGGGCGAGGGCACGTGATGGAGCATCGTGAAGCACGTGACCGCGTCGAACCGCCCGTCCGGGAGCGGCAGTTCGGCGCCGTCCGCGTGCACCACCTCGGCCCGCCCGCCGAAGCGGCGCCGCAGCCGGTCGACGGCGGCCGGGTCCACCTCGGCGAGCGTCAGCCGGTCCACCCGCCGCAGCAGCTCGACCGTCGTCGCGCCGTAACCGGGGCCTATCTCCAGGGCGTCGCGACCGAGCAGCACACCGTTCAGCGCCCACGGCAGCAGCTGTTCCTCGACGATCCTGGCCCATCTCCGCGACCGGCAGTAGAAGCGGTGGTAACGGTTCATCGCCATAAGGGGAGGCTAGGACGGGCGGCGGGTGACGCCTACCCGGGCGGGGCGGGCCCCCGCCGGTATCCGCCATCGCCCCGGCCCGCGCGGCGGGGGCCGGGCGCCCGCTCCGGCCCGGGTTCCCCGCCTCGTCCCCGGCCGTCCGCGCCGTCCGCACCGCCGACGGGCCCGCCCGGCCCGCCGTCCGGCGGCCCGGGGAGTTCGGCCGGAACCCGCCCGCCGGACGCGCGGTCACCGCCCGGCGGCCGTCAGGAGCAGGCCGCGTCCGCGCACAGCCGCCACGGCTCCCAGGACAGGAACCGCTCCCGCTCGGTGGCCGTCCAGTAGCGGTCGCGGTTCCACTCCCGGGCGACCAGCCGCAGCCGGCCGTCGGCGAGCTGGGTGACGGCCGGCGAGCTCAGTCCCACGCCGCTCTCCGGCACCGGGCCCGTGCCGCGGACCGCTCCCCACCGGTCGTCGCCGGCCGCGTCCTGGCTGCGCACCTCCACGGCGGCGCCCTCGGACCGGCTCGCGGCGAAGGCGTGCAGCCGTCCGTCGCGTTCCTTGAAGAGGGTGAGACCGCCGTGGTACGGAGGCGGCGCCAGTCCGAAGCTCTCCGCCGGGGGCCACTCGCCGCCCGGAGCGCGCAGCACCGTGTGGCAGAAGCCGCCGTAGGAGGAGAAGAACACCTCCAGCCCGCCGGCGGAGTTCTCCACCGCGTCCACCTCGTACAGCTTGGGGCCGACGGGGGTCGCGCTCACCCGCTCCCAGGCGCCGTAAGCGCCGCCCGGCCGGTCCTGCGACCGGTGCCAGACGAAGGGCAGGCCGCCCATGGCGGAGGTGTCGTGGAACTGCTGGAACTGCTCGGTCCGGCCGTCGGCGCGGACGGCCGATACGAGCGTCCCGGCGACGGGCCGGTCGGGGCGGCCGGCGGCAGCGGTGTCCGGAGCGCACGCCCGCGCCACGGTCCGGGCCTGCGCGGCCGGAGCCACGGCGACACCGCCCGCCAACGCGGGCAGCAGCGCCAGGACGCCGCACAGCACCCCACGAAGTAAGCGCTGTCGGGGAGTTCTTCGGTGCACGGGGGAACCTCCGGTCGAGTCGGGGGGATTCAGGAGACCACGTCCCGGGGCGGCTTGCCCTCGAAGTAGCCGAGAACGTTCTGCACGGCCGCCAGCGCGATGCGCACCAGCGTTTCCCGGGTGACGCCCGCGACGTGCGGCGAGAGGACGACGTTGGGGGCGCGCAGCAGGCGCAGCGACGCGGGGGGCGGCTCCGGGTCGAAGACGTCCAGCCCCGCCCCGGCCAGGGCGCCCGCCTCCAGCGCGTCGGCGAGCGCCTCCTGGTCGATCAGGGCGCCGCGCGCCGTGTTCACCACGAACGCCGTGGGCTTGAGCAGCGCCAGCCGCTCGGCGTCCAGCAGGTGCCGGGTGGCGTCGGTGAGCGGCGCGTGCAGGGTGACGTAGTCGGAGGTACGGAGCAGCTCCTCCAGCTCGACGCGGCGGGCACCGAGCCGGGCCTCGGTCTCCGGCGGTGCAGCCTCCGGCCCGCTGTAGACGATTCGCATGCCGAACGCCGCCGCCCGTACGGCCACTTCGCTGCCGATGGTGCCCAGCCCGACGATGCCGAGCGTCTTCTCGGACAGCTCGGTGATCGACGACTGGAGGCGCGGCAGCGCCCAGTCGCCCTCGGAGAGCGCGGTGTGCGCCGGGACCAACCGCTTGGCCAGGGCGAGCATCAGGGCGAAGGTCTGCTCGGCGACGTTCTGCCGTTCCGCGCCGCTGGAACCGATGGTGCAGACGGGGATCGAGCGGGCGCGGGCCGCGTCCAGGTCCACGTAGTCGTAGCCGTGGCTGGCGCACTGGACGAGCTCCAGGGCGGGCGCCGCCGCGAAGTGCGCGGCCGTCACCGGCCCCAGGCCGGTGATGACGACGTGGGCCTCCCGCAGCGCGGCGGGGTCCTCGTCGGCCGTCTCCACGACGGTGACCCGGGCCCGATCCGGGAAGAGACCGGTCAGGGCGGCGCCGGCCGTCCGGCCTCCGACGTGCGGGGAGACCACGGCCAGCACGTTCCGGAGCTCGCTCACAGCGCCTCCCTGACCAGGTCGGCCGGGCCCGGCGAGGCGGGGCTCGCGTGCCCGGAGAGGGCCAGGGTGAGGTCCAGTTCGGCGAGGAGGCAGCGGAGGACGTGGTCCACGCCCGCCTGGCCGTCGAGCGCCAGACCGTACACGTACGGCCGGCCCAGCAGCACCGCCCGCGCGCCCAGCGCGAGGGCCTTGAACACGTCGTCGCCGGTGCGTATCCCACTGTCGAACAGCACGGTCAGCCGGTCGCCGGCCGCCGCCACCACCCCAGGCAGGGCGTCGGCGGCGGCCACCGCGCCCGCCACCTGCCGGCCGCCGTGGTTGGAGACGACGACGCCGTCCATGCCCGCGTCGGCGGCGGCCCGCGCGTCGTCCGGGTGCAGCACGCCCTTGAGCACGATCGGGCCGTCCCAGTGCTCACGGAGGAACGCCAGGTCGGGCCAGCTCTTCCCGGCATCCGAGAACATCCCGAGGAAGTGCCGGACCGCCGCCTCGCGGTCCTCCTCGACGGGCTTGGCCAGCCCGGCGCGGAACGCCGGGTCGCTGAAGTAGTTCGCCGTGCCCACCCCGTGCAGGAACGGCAGGTACGCCTGGTCCAGATCGCGGGGCCGCCACGACAGCAGCGGGGTGTCGAGCGTGACGAACAGCGCCGTGTAGCCCGCCGCCCGGGCCCGGGCCAGGAAACTCCGGGCCACCTCGCGGTCCTTCGGCCAGTACAGCTGGAACCACCGCTCGGCGTCGCCCATCGCCTCGGCCACCCGCTCCATCGGAGTGCTGGACGCCGACGACAGGATGTACGGGACGCCGCGCGCGGCGGCGGCGCGGGCCGCGGCCGGCTCGGCGTCCGGGTGCGCGATCGACAGGATGCCGACCGGCGCGAGCGCGAGCGGCGCCGGCAGCCGGCGGCCGAACAGCTCCACGGAAAGGTCGCGTTCGGCGACGTCCCGCAGCATCCGGGGCACGATCCGCCACCGGTCAAGGGCGGCCCGGTTGGCACGGGCGGTGCTGCCGGTGCCCGCGGCGCCGATCACGTACCCCGCCGGTCCCGGGCCGAGCCGCCGCTCGACCAGCTCCTCCAGCCGGCTCGGATCGGCCGGCAGCCGGGGCACCTGGCCCGACAGGCCGTTCAGGTAGATCTCGTACTGGTAGTCCGCCCAGCGCGGCGTGGTGGTCATGGGGTTCGTCCCGCCTCCCGTCCGTGGAACCGCTGCGTTCGGCAGCGATCCTCACGACGGCACCGTGCCCCGTCCACGGTGGTGCGCACGGGGTGAGTACTGCGACCATCACGGGGTGACGAACGAACGCGAGCGGATCCGCCGGGAGCTGGTCGCCGACCCCCGCGTCGTCGAGGCCGTCGTCGACGCCGTGCACGCACGCGTCCCCGCCTACGCGGACCTCGACGACGGACGCCGCGGGGAGGTCCGGGCCATAGCGGCCTGGGCGCTGGAGCGCTTCCTGCACCTCTGGACCGTCGACGGCGACATCGGCCCCGCCGACCTGCGGCGCTTCCGCGGCATCGCGGCGGCCCGGGCGGCGGACGGCCGCCCGCTGCCCGCCGTGCTGCGCGCCTACCGGGTCGCCGCCGCCGTGCTGGTGGACGAGATCGCGGCCCGGGCCGACCCCTCCGCCGCCGCCGACGCGTTCGCCCTCACTCGGCAACTGCTCACCACCCTCGACACCCTGTGCGAGGTGATGGCCGGCTCCTACACGGCCACCAGCGACCGGCTGGCGGGCGACCGCGCGCAGGCGCTGCGGCTGCTGCTGGACGACCTGATCGCCGGCCGGCACGCCTCCGTCGGCGCGGTGACCGACCGGGCGGCCCGGCTCGGCGTCGAACTGCCGTACCCCTACTGCCTGCTGGTCGTCACCCCGGCCGAGGGCGACCACCCCGCGGACCCGGCGGAGCTGCTCGCCGAGCTCACCGATCCGGGCGCCGGCACCCCGCTCGCCACCACCCAGGGCCCGCGGACGGTGCTGCTGCTCCCGGCGGACGCCGCCGCGACGGCCCCTCGCGCCCTGGGAGAACGCGGCCTGCGCGGCTGCGCGATCACCGGCGAGGGCCTGGACCGCATCGCCGTCGCCCACCGCCTCGCCACCGGCGCCCTCGCCACCGCGCCGGAACACGCCCACCGCCCCGGCCGGGTGCTCACCGACGCGGACGCGCACGTCCTCGCGCTGCTCGCCGGCCACCCGGCCACGGACGCCGGGCACATCGGCCGGCTGATCCTCGGCCCGCTCGCCCGGCCCGCCCACCGGCACCTGCGGGAGGCCCTCACCGCCTACCTCGACACGGGCTCCGCCACCGCCGCCGCCCAGGGACTGCGGCTGCACCCGCAGTCCCTGCGCTACCGGCTGCGCCGGGTCCGCGAACTGACCGGCCGTGACCCGCGCGACCCCTGGCAGCGGCTCACCCTCGACATCGCGCGGACGGTGGCGGGCCCGCCGGCGGGCTGAACGCGCCCGGGCCCGGCCGCCCGCTCGCGCGGGGGCCGGGCCCGGGGGAGGGGTTCCGGGTCAGCAGCCCTGGAGGACGGCGGCCAGCTTGTTCTTCTCGGCGCTGTCCACGGTCAGCTTGTAGTCGTGCTTGACCGTGACCCACATGCGCACGTACGTACAGGCGTAGTCGGCGCGCGAGGGCATCCACTTCGCCGGGTCCTTGTCGCCCTTCGCCTGGTTGACGCGGTCGGTCACGGCGATGAGCTGGGGGCTCTTCAGGTCGTTGGCGTAGCCCTGCCGCTCGGCCTTGGTCCACTTGTCGGCCCCCGAGCGCCAGGCCTCGGCGAGCGGCACGACGTGGTCGATGTCGATGTCGGCCGCGTCGTGCCAGGTGGCGCCGTCGTAGGGGGAGTACCAGGTGCCCTCGACGGCGGCGCACTTGGCGTCCTGCTCGACGTCCTGGCCGTCGCGCTGGAGCACGACCTCTCGGGTGTTGCACTGTCCGTGCTGGGTGATCCAGTGCGGGAACTGAGCCCTGCTGTAGCCGTCCAGAGTGCCCTCGGGGCGGACGGTGAGCGCGTCCAGGTAGGAGCGCGCGGTGGCGGCGTCCGCAGGGGCGGGCGGAGCGGCCTGGGCGCTGGGCCCGTTGAGGACGATCGCGCCGGCGAGGGCGGCGAGGCCGGCGGTGACGGATATTCGACGCGCGTAGAGACGCATGCGTGACGCTCCCGAGGGTGGGTGGAGGGAATCGCGGATCAGGCTCGTGGCACGGGGTGTCCGGGGGGTGAGTGCCGGGCAACACAATGGCGGCGTGCGCATGTCAAAACAAGTGTTCTGAAAGTGATCTCACTCTCGAATTTCGGATTGGGGCGCGCCGGGGGGCGAGCGCCAGGCCGGCCACAGGGCGCGTCGAGCCGGGCCCAGGGCAGACGAAAGGCCCGCACGCCGTGGCGGGCGTGCGGGCCGGACGACGGCCGTCGGCCGATCAGGCTGCCCGGGCCGGTGGTGGTGACCGGGCGTCAGCCGGTGTGAAGCGTCAGGGGGTGCCGGTCGGAGCGCCCGTGTCCGCGCTCGCGGCCGTCAGCGGGGTGGCGATGTCCTCCAGCGAACGGCGTTCGGCGGGCAGGGCGAGGAAACCCGCCACCACGCCGGCGGCCGTCATCAGCGCGGCCCCGATCTGGAACGCCAGCACGGTGTCGCCGACCACCCCGGACCCGGTCAGCTTGGCGAACAGCAGCGGGCCGGTGATGCCGCCGGCGGCGGTGCCGACCGCGTAGAAGAAGGCGATGGCCAGCGCGCGGGTCTCCATCGGGAAGATCTCGCTCACCGTCAGATAGGCGCTGCTGGCGCCCGCCGAGGCGAAGAAGAGTACGGCGCACCAGCAGGCCGTCATCGTGGCCGCCGTCAGCGACCCCCGGCCGAACAGCCAGGCGGTCCCGAAGAGCAGCAGTCCGCTCAGCACATAGGTGCCGGTGATCATCGGCCGCCGGCCGACGGTGTCGAAGAGCCGGCCCAGCAGCAGCGGGCCGAGGAAGTTCACGAAGGCGATGACCGCGAAGTAATAGCCCGTGTGCCCGGACGGCACCGAGAAGAAGTCGGTGAGGATCGACCCGAATCCGAAGGTGATCGCGTTGTAGAGGAACGCCTGGCCGATGAAGAGGGCCAGCCCCAGCGCGGACCGGCGGGGGTAGTCGCGGAAGACGGTCCGCGCGATGGTCAGGAAGCCGACGCTGCCCCGTCGGTGAATGGTGATCTCCCGGTCGACCGGCGGGCAGGCGCGGCCCGTGTCGGCGGCGACCTCCCGCTCGATGGAGTCGACCAGCTCCTCGGCCTCCTCCCCGCGGCCGTGGATGAACAGCCAGCGCGGCGACTCGGGGACGTTGCGGCGGACCAGCAGGATCACCAGGCCGAGGAGCACGCCGAGGCCGAAGGTGAGCCGCCAGCCCAGCCAGGCCGGGAACAGGTCGGTGTCGAGCATGGCGACCGACAGCAGGGAGCCGCCCACGGCCCCGATCCAGAAGCTGCCGTTGATGATGAGGTCGACGCGGCCCCGGTACGAGGCCGGTATCAGCTCGTCCACGGCGGAGTTGATGGCCGCGTACTCGCCGCCGATGCCGCAGCCGGTGAGGAAGCGGAAGAGGAAGAACCACCAGGAGTCGAAGGACAGTCCGGTGAGGGCGGTCGCGGCCAGGTAGACCGCGAGCGTCAGCATGAAGAGCTTTTTGCGGCCCAGCCGGTCGGTCAGCCAGCCGAAGAAGAGGGCGCCCGCGCAGGCGCCCGCCACGTACAGCGCCGCGGCGAGGCCGGTCACCTGGGCGGAGGAGATGTCGAGGCCGCTGCCGTGCTCGGACAGCCGGGAGGCGATGTTGCCCACGACGGTCACTTCCAGGCCGTCGAGTATCCACACCGTGCCGAGGCCGATCACCACCATCCAGTGCCACCGTGACCACGGCAGCCGGTCCAGCCGCGCCGGGACGGACGTGGTCACCGTCCCCGTGTCACCCCCCGCGCCGTCGGAACGTTGTTCGACCGTCGCCATGACGCACCTCCCGGACAGCTCGGCCGGAAACCCCGCGCTCCCGGCCGGACGTCCCGGCGTCTGCCCCGGGCGGTCGGCGGCACACCCGGATACCCGGGGCGTCTGGGGTTCACGGGACTCACGCGACGGGTGCCGCGTGAGCGGGTGAGGTATGGAACGTGCGTGGTGAGAAGGGGCCTGCCCGGGGGACGCGGGTACGCGTTCCGGACCCCGGTCCGGGAGGGACCGGTCCTTCCAGTGTCCCTCAAGTCGGCCCGGCGGCCCACCCGAAGCCCGGCCGCCCGGGCGCCACGGCGGCCTCCGGAGCCCCGGCCGTCCCGGCCCCGGCGCGGGGCCCGGACGGTCCGGCGGGGGGTTACCCGACGGTCCGAGGGAGGTTACCCGACGGTCAGGTCACCGTCCGGGACGTCCTCCACCGTGACGAGCGCGCGCGGCTGCCCCAGCGCCCGGGCCACGGCCCGCGCGACGCCCTCGGCGTCCGGGCCCGCGGGCACCGGGACGTCCTCGTCCGGGCCGTACGCCTCGATGGCCTTGGTCAGATAGCCGGGGTGCCAGGCGCCGAGCGCGCCCCTGACCTCCACGGACCGCACCGGCCGGTCGCCGACGCGGGCCCGCAGCGCGGGCAGGATCGCGTCCGAGCGCAGCTCGCCGGGCACCTGGAACAGGCTGGCGTGGGCCCCCGCCAGCCCGCCGCCGGCGAGCCGGACGGTCACCGTCAGGCAGCTCGTCACGCTCGGGTACAGCAGCGGCGTGCCCGGGGCCGCCTCGCGCACCTGCCCCTCGGTGATCCGGACGGGCTCCGCGGGCACGGCCTGCCCGGCGGCGGCCGGCGTCCCGGCGACCGGCCGGGCCTCCGCGGCGGTGGCGCCGGCGGCCGGCAGGGCGAGGGCGAGGAGGGCGGCGGTCACGGCGGCGGGAAGGCGGCGCACGGAGGTCCTTTCGCAGGGGAGGGGCACAGGTCGGGCCGGGGGCGCGGGTGCCGGTGGAGCATCAAGCACAATAGTTCGAGTGCGGGTGCCGCCGGGCCCGTACCCCGGCACGAGCGGAAGAGCGCAGCGTGGGCATCACGGTCGAGTACCAGGACGCGGCGGACGGCGACGTCCGCCTGTACGAGGAGCTGTACGCCGGGCTGCCGCTGCCCCTCCCCGACACGTCCCGCGCCGAGCGCCCGGCCTGGACGGTCGTCGCCCGCCGCTCCGACGGCGGCCTGCTCGGCTGGGCCGAGGTGTACCCGCCGCACACCGGAGGCGACGCCGCCGACGTCCAGTGGCTGCTGGTCTCTCAGGAGCGCGAACGCCTCACCACCGGTTCCGCCGTCCGGCGCGGCCCGACCGGCGAGGAACGGGAGACGGCCGGCAGCCTGCTGCGCGGTGCGGCCCGCCGGGCGGCGGAGGCCGGGCTGGCGGCCCTGGAGTGGACCGGTCCCGACACGGAAGGCGTCGCGGCGGACCTGGGTGCCCGCGCGACCGAGGAACCCGGCGGCCGCTGGACCGTCCCGCTGCCCGACTGGCGGCGGCCCGCCGGAGCCCCGCCGGTGACGGTCCGTCAGGTCACCGTCCCGGCCCCCGCCGGTCTGCTGGCCGACCACGCCCGCCTCTACTCCGAGGTCACCGGACGCCCCTACACCCCGCGCGACGCCGCCGAGGTCCTGCGCGACCTGCCGCCGCTCCCGCACCTGACCCTGGACCTCCTCACCCCCGACGGCCGGACGGCCGCCCAGCTCACGGCCGTGATCTCCGGTACGGAGGCGCTGGTCGACGTCGTCTTCCGGGGCGCCGCGGCCGACGGCCCCGCCGTCACCGGGCTGCTGGCCGAACTCGTCGCCCGGCTGCGCCGCGACCTCCCGGGCACCGCCCTGCTGGAGGTCCAGGAGCACGGCGACCCGGTCACCGCCGCGGCCCTGGCCGCCGCGGGGCTGCGGCGGACCGGCCGGTGGTGCCGGTACCGGCTGGAGCTCTGAGCCCGTCGGCGCCGCCGAGGAGGACCGGGGGCGGGGCGACCGGGGGGATCG
>NZ_JBPQTX010000023.1:0-40374 GCF_051386555.1 Streptomyces sp. URMC 126 | reverse complement strand
TGTGGGTGGGGGGATATGAGCCGGGGCTCAGCAGCCGAGGGCGGGGAGCACCACGGCGTCGATGAAGCGGGCGAGGTAGGCGGGGTCCGCCGGCCGGTCCTCGATCAGCGGGCGGGCGACGAAGGCGCCGATCATGGTGTGCTCGACGAAGTCCATCGCGGGGGTGTCCGGCGCCAGCTCACCACGCTCCACGGCCCGGTCGAGCAGCCGCCGGAGGGACTCCCGCTCGGGCTCGATCAGCAGCTCCCGCAGGGCGCGGTGGAGCTCGGGGTTGCAGTGGACGGCGTGTCCGAGCCCCCGCATGAGGGCCGCGTCGCGCTCCATCTGCGCGGGGTCGGCGACGGCGGTCAGCGCCAGCAGGTCGCCGCGCAGGGTGCCGGTGTCGATGTCGTCGACCTTGATCGGCTTGGTGTGCCGCAGCGCGCTCGCGACCAGCTCCGGCTTGCCCTTCCACTGGCGGTAGAGGGTCGCCTTGCTGGCCCGGGTGCGGGCCGCCACGGCGTCCATGGTCAGCGCCTCGTAACCGACCTCGCGCAGGATCGCGAGGACGGCCTCGTAGAGCTCCGCCTCACGTTCCGGCGTGAGCCGGGTGCGGCGGACCGGCGGCGCCGCGGATTCCTCCGGCATGTCGCACCTCCTGCGTTCGGGTCCGATGGGAACGAAACGGTTTCGTACAGTACGAGAGTACGGCGGCCCTCAGCGAAACGACGCCGTTTCGCACGTGGTGTGCGTCACGCGTGGCACGCGTCACGGCCCGGGTTGCCGGTGGGCCGGACGGTGGAAACCATGAAGTGGTGAGCGATGCCTACCTGAGGTACCCCCATCTCCACGGCGACCTGCTCTGCTTCGTCGCGGAGGACGACCTGTGGCTGTCCCCGCTGCCGGGGGCGGACGGCGGCAAGGACCGCGCCTGGCGGCTGACCGTCGACCGCACCCGGCTGGGCCACCCGCGGTTCTCCCCCGACGGCACCCGGATCGCGTTCACCAGCTGGCGCAGCCTCGACCCCGAGGTCCACCTCGTGCCCGTCGACGGCGGCCCGGCCCGGCGGCTGACCTACTGGGGCAGTACCGACGCCCGGGTCTGCGGCTGGACGCCGCCGCACCGGGACGGCACCAGCGACATCCTCGCCGTCTCCTCCCACGGCCAGCCCTTCTCCTACTTCTCCTGGGCCTACCGGCTGCCCACCGACGGCAGCCCCGGCCTGCGCCTGCCGTGGGGGCCGGTCTCCGACATCGCGATGCGCGGCAGCGGGCACGGCCCCGGGGACGCGCCCGGCGAGACCCTGCTGCTCACCGGCAAGCCGCCGCACGAGCCGGCCTCCTGGAAGCGCTACCGGGGCGGCGCCACGGGCCGGCTGTGGCTGATGGACAAGCGGCTGGTACCGGACCTGAACGGGCACCTGGACGCCGTGATGTTCGTCGGCGACCGGGTCGCGTTCCTCTCCGACCACGAGGGCGTCGGCAACCTCTACTCCTGCCGCCCCGACGGCACCGACCTCCGCCGCCACACCGACCACGCCGACTTCTACGCCCGGCACGCCTCCACCGACGGCAGCCGGGTCGTCTACCAGTGCGCGGGCGACCTGTGGCTCGTGGACGACTTCGGACCGGACGCCGTCCCGCGCCGGCTGGACCTCCGGCTCGGCGGGCCGCGCGCCGGACGGCGCACGTACCAGGTGCAGGCCGCCTCGCACGTCGACGCGCTGGCCGTCGACACCACCGGCCGGGCCAGCGCCGTCCAGGTACGCGGCAGCCTCTACTGGCTCACGCACCGCGACGGACCGGCGCGGGCCATCGCCGACACCCCCGGCGTCCGCGTCCGGCTGCCCGAGATGCTGGGCTCGACGGGCCGGGTCGCGTACATCACCGACGCGGAGGGCGAGGACGCCGTCGAGATCGCCCGGCTGCCGAGCGCGGCGGGCACGTCGGAGCACCGGCGGCTGGCGGCGGGCCGGATCGGCCGGGTGCACGAGACGCTGTCGTCGCCGGACGGCTCCCGGCTGGCGATCGCCGCGCACGACGGGCGGCTGCTGCTGGTGGACACCTCGCCGGAGGGGGACGGCGAGGTGAGCGAACTTGTCCGGTCCGACAACGGGCCGGTGCGCGACCTGGCGTTCTCCCCCGACTCCGGCTGGCTGGCCTGGTCCCACCCCGGCGTCGGCCGCTCCCTGCGGCAGATCAGGATCGCCCGCCTCTCCGACCGCATGGTCGTGGACGTCACCAACGGCCGCTTCGAGGACGAACAGCCCGTCTTCACCCGCGACGGCCGCTACCTCGCCTTCCTCTCCTGGCGCGGCTTCGACCCGGTGTACGACGTGCACACCGGCGACCTGTCGTTCCCGCTCGGCTGCCGCCCCTACCTCGTCCCGCTCTCCTCGGCCACCCCCTCGCCGTTCGCGCTGACAGCGGAGGGCCGGCCGGCGGGCGGCGGGCTGGACATCGACAGCACGACCGGCAGCGACAACGGGGGCCCGCTGACGGTGGAGACGGAGGGGCTGGAGAGCCGGGTGACACCCTTCCCGGTGGCCGCCTCCAAGTACTCGCACCTCCGCCCGGTGCACGGCGGCGGCCTGGTGTGGCTGCGCTGGCCCATCTCCGGCGCGCTCGGCGAGACCTTCGCCAACCCCGCCGACACCTCCGGCCGCCCCACGCTCGAACACTTCGACCTGTGCAAGGCCAAGCGCACCGAACTGACCGCGTCGCTCGACTGGTTCGAGGTCAGCGGCGACGGCACCCGGCTCGTCGTCAACGACGAGGGCGACCTGCGGGCCGCGCCCGCCACCGAGTCCGGCGACCCCGACTCCGTCGTCCACATCGACATGCGACGCATCCTGCACGAGGTGGACCCGGCCGCCGAGTGGCGGCAGGCGTACGCGGAGGCGGGCCGGATCGTCCGGGCCTACTTCTGGGAGCCCGGCATGGGCGGCGTCGACTGGGACGCGATCCTGGAGCAGTACCGGCCGCTGGTCGAACGCGTCGCCTCCCCCGACGACTTCGCCGACCTGCTCCGCGAGGTGCTGGGCGAACTCGGCACCTCCCACGCCTACGTCATCGGCTCCCGCCGCAACGAGGGCCCGCCGCACTACCAGCGCGCCATCGGCCTGCTCGGCGCCAACCTCACCCGGCTCAAGGACGGCCGCTGGGCCGTGCGCCGTATCCTGCCCGGCGACTCCTCCGACTCCAAGGCCCGTTCGCCGCTGGCCGGTTCGGGCATCCGCGAGGGTGCCGTCCTCACCCACGTGGACGGCCGGCCGGTCGACCCGGTCACCGGCCCGTACCCGCTGCTCGCCGCCGCGGGCGGCACCACCGTCGAGCTCACCTTCGCCCCGGGCGAGGGCGAGGGACCGGCCCGCCGGGTGGCGGTGGTCCCCCTGATCGACGAACGCCCGCTCCGCTACCAGGACTGGGTGGCCAAGCGCCGCGCGGTCGTCCGCGAACTGAGCGGCGGCAAGTGCGGCTACCTGCACATCCCCGACATGGGCGGCTCCGGCTGGGCGCAGTTCAACCGCGACCTGCGGATGGAGATGTCCCGGCCCGCCCTCATCGTGGACGTACGGGGCAACGCGGGCGGCAACATCAGCGAACTGGTGGTGGAGAAGCTCACCCGGACGATCATCGGTTGGGACCTCACGCGGGGCGCGCAGCCGGTGAGTTACGCCTCCAACGCGCCGCGCGGCCCGGTCGTCGCCATCGCCGACGAGATGACGTCCTCCGACGGCGACATGATCACCGCCGCGTTCAAGCTCCAGGGCATCGGGCCGGTGGTCGGGCTGCGCACGTGGGGCGGCGTCATCGGCATGACGGGCCGGCACCGGCTCGGCGACGGGACGGCGATCACGGTGCCGATGAACGCGGCCTGGTTCGACGCCTACGGCTGGGGCGTCGAGAACCACGGCGTGGAGCCGGACGTCGAGGTCGACCGGACGCCGCTGGACTGGGCCGAGGGCCGCCACAAGCAGCTCGACGACGCGGTCCGCCTGGCCCTGGACCTCCTGGAACGCCACGGCGCGACGACCCCGCCGGACTACGCCGACGTCCCGAACCGCGCCCGCCCGGAGTTGCCCCCGCGCCAGTAGCACCGCGGGGGCGCGGCCCCCACGGGAAACGGGAAGGGCCGGGGCGAAACCACAAGGGGCGCGCCCTGCGAACAGGGCGCGCCCCTCGCTCACGGAAGAGCGACCGGCCGACGCGGAGCGACGACCGTCGACGCCGGCCGTCGACCGCCGGCGTACGTCAGCGATCGTCGATCTCGTCGCGGATGTCGTCGAAGGACTGCTGCCCCTCCTGCCGGCCCTGCTGCCCCTTCTCGCGCAGCCGGTCCTGCCCCTGCTGCCCGCGCTGCTGCGCCTGCTCCTTCGCGTCCTGCATCTTCTGCTTGGCCTTCTGGGCCTTGCCCTGCATCTCGTCCTTCATGCCCATGGGTGTTCACTCCTCGGGGAGATCGTCTGATCGGGCCGGGACCAGCCTCGCACGCACCGTCACCCCCCGCACGTCGATCAGTTACCCTCCGTACTCACCGGCCCCTTGGCCCGGCCGGCGGCATCGGCGGCCCCACCGGCCCCCACCAGCCCCGGCGCGGACGCCTCCGCCGAGGCGAGCCGGGGCCCGAACCGCCGCATCTCGCGCCGCGCGCCGAGCGCGGTCAGCGCGGGCAGCAGCGCCCGCACCGGCTGGGCGGCGCGCAGCCACGCCTGGGCGTACACATGCGCCGAGCGCCGTTCGATCCCCGCCACGAGCCGCTCCACGGCGGGCTCCAGCGGGTACGTCCGGTTGGCCGGCCACGGCAGCCGCCGCCGCATCTCGCGCATCACGTCGATCTCGTCCGCACCCCGCACCATGTCGGTGTCCGTCCAGCTCAGATAGCCCACCCCGACCCGCACCCCCCGGTGGCCGACCTCACCGCGCAGGGCGTGCGCGTACGCCTCCACGCCCGCCTTGGACGCGCAGTAGGCGCTCATCATCGGCGCCGGCGCGATGGCGGCGAGCGAGGCGATCTGCAACAGATAGCCGCGGCTCTCGACGAGGGCGGGGAGGAAGGCGCGGCCGGTGACGGCGGAGCCGATCAGGTTGACCTCGACGACGCGACGCCAGACGGCGAAGTCGCAGCGCTCCAGCGGACCTCCCCCGGCGACACCGGCGTTGGCGACCACGATGTCGACGCGCCCGAACCGCGCGCCGACCTCCTGGGCCACCCGCTCCATGGCCTCCTGGTCGGTGACGTCGGCGTGCCAGTGGGCGGATTCCGTCCGCAAGGTGCCCGCGACGCGCCGGAGTTCGTCCGGCTCCAGGCCGACGAGGGCGAGCCGGGCGCCGCGCGCCGAAAGCTTGCGGGCCAGCGACTCGCCCACACCCCGCGCCGCGCCGGTGACGACGGCGACCTGCCCGCTCAGACTGTTCCCGCGGTACGCCGCGCTCATCGGGCCACCGCCCCTTCGCCCCGCCCCGACGAGACGAGCCCGGACACGGCGCCGGCCGCCCGCCGGCGCCGGGGCTCTCGCAGCACCTGGTATTCCTGGAGGTCTACCCGTCGGGTGGCCCGCCGGAACTCCGTCGTGGTGCCCGGCCAGGCCGTGGTGTTGCGCCCCTGGGAGTCGAGGTACCAGCTGTCGCAGCCGCCGGTGTTCCACACGGTCCGTTCCATGCGCCGCTGGAGGCCGCGGTTCCAGGCGTTGACGGCGGACGGCCGGGCGACGAGCGCGGTACGCCCGCCGAGCACGTCGAGTTGCCGCAGGTAATCGGCCAGGTAGTTGAGCTGCGATTCGATCATCAGCACCATCGAGCTGTTTCCGAGCCCGGTGTTGGGGCCGATGATGAAGAGGAGGTTGGGGAATCCGGCGGCGGTGGTGCCGCGCAGCGCGGCCATCCCGTCCTTCCACTCCTCGGCGAGCGTGGTGCCGTCGGCGCCGGTGATGCGGTGGGCGATCGGCATGTCGGTCACCCGGAATCCGGTGCCGAAGACCAGTACGTCGGCCTCCGCCCGCGTCCCGTCGGCCGCGACCAGCTCCGAGCCGCGCACCTCGCTCAGCCCGGACGAGACGACGTCGACGTTCGGCCTGGTCAGTGCCGGGTAGTAGTCGTTGGAGAGCAGGATGCGCTTGCATCCGATGCGGTAGTCGGGGGTGAGCCGGGCGCGCAGCCCCGGATCCTTCACGGAGCGCCGCAGATGCGCCCTGGCCAGCGCCTCCACCGCGCCGAGCCGCTCCGGATGTCTGGTGAACGCCCCCACCTGCAACTCCCTTATCGTCCACAGCAGTCCGCGCCGTACGGCCCGGGTGGCCGGCACCTTGCTGTGCAGCCACCGCTCGGCCCCCGTGATGCGCCGGTCCGCCCGGGGCAGGACCCAGGCCGGCGTGCGCTGGAAGACGGTCAGCCGGGAGACGTCCGGCTGGATCCCCGGGACGATCTGGATCGCCGACGCCCCGGTCCCGACGACCGCGACGCGCTTGCCGCGCAGGTCCACGCCGTGGTCCCAGCGGGCGGAGTGGAAGACGGGCCCGGGGAACGAGTCCAGGCCGGGGACGTCCGGCAGCCGCGGGTCGGAGAGTGGTCCGGTGGCGGAGACGACGACGTCGGCGGTGTAGGCGGCGCCGGAGGCGGTCTCCAGCTCCCAGCGCAGCCCCTCCGCGTCCCACCGGGCGGCTCTCACCTCGGTGTTCAGCCGGAGGTGCGGCCGCAGGCCGAAGGTGTCGGCGAGCCGCTCCAGGTACGCCTGGATGTGCGGCTGTCCGGAGAAGTTGCGCGGCCACTCGGGGTTGGGGGCGAACGAGAACGAGTACAGGTGCGAGGGCACGTCGCAGGCGCAGCCCGGATACGTGTTGTCCCGCCAGGTCCCGCCGATCGCCCCGGCGCGTTCCAGGACGACGAAGTCCGTCACCCCCTCCCGGCGGAGCCGTACGGCCGCTCCCAGCCCCCCGAACCCGGACCCGATCACCGCCACTCGCACGTGCTCGGCCATGCCGCTGCCTCCCGGATCGCTCCGCATCGCGCCAGTGATTACTGGCACGGTGCGAGCGTAGGGGTGTGACGTACCGAGCGGTAGGGGTGCGGCACAAGGAAGTTACCGCCGGTCGTACCCCCTCGCGGTGAACGGGGAGAACGCCTCGCCCGGCCCGTTCGTCGCTCGCTCACCGCGGCCGGACCGTCGACACGGCCGGAGATAACGGCTCACCCCGCCCAACCGGCGAACGAGCGGGACGGGGGCGCCCCACCCCGGCCACCGCCTACGCTGCCCGCGTGACCACCGAAGAGCCCGACGAGCCGGGCACCCCCGGTAAACGCGAGTACCGCATGGCGGAACTGGCCCGGGAAGCGGGCATCCCCCTCCGCACCCTCCGCTTCTACCGCGAACGCAAACTCGTCCCGCCCCCACGCCGCGAAGGCCGCCTGGCCTGGTACGACGACACCCACCTCAGCCGCCTCCGCACCATCGCCGCCCTCCTGGAACGCGGCCACACCCTCGGCGGCATCGCGGACCTGCTGGCCGCCTTCGAGGGCGGCCGGGACGTGGCCGAGCTCCTCGGCTTGGACGGCGTCCTGTCCACCCCCTGGTCACGGGAGACTCCGGTCCGCCTGAGCGCCGAGGAACTGGCGGACACCTTCGCGGGCCAGGTCACGGCCGAGAACCTCGCCGCCGCGCTCGACATCGGCTATCTCGCCGTCGACGGCGAGGAGTTCGTCCACGTCAGCCGCCGCCTCCTGGAGGCGTCCACCGAACTCGTGCGCGCCGGCGTCCCGTTGTCCGCCGTCCTGGCGGCGGCCCGCGACGTCCGCGTCCACGCCGACGCCCTGGCGGCGATCTTCACCGACCTCATCCACACCCACCTCCTGAAGGACGCCCTCACCCGCTCCGCCGCCGGCACCCCCCTCCCCCACGACGAGACCGACCACATCGCCCGCACGCTCGAACGCCTGCGCCCGGTGTCCCAGACGGTGGTCGACGCGGAGGTCTCCATGGCGATGGACCGCCATATAAGGGCGAACGCGGAAGCGTGGTCGCGGGCGCACGAGCCGGCGGGGGACGACGCCCAAGGCGACCCGGCGGCGTCCTGACGCGCCCCTCCCGCCCGGACGTCGCACGGTCTTCGTCCACCCGCGCCTCCGCCGCCTCGGTAGTCCGGCCGGTGGTGCTCACGAGCCCGCCCGCGGCGCGTCCGCGCGGCGGCCACGTCCGTGCCGGACGAGGGCCACCAGGCCGATGACGGCGACCAGGACGGCGATGACGCGGTAGCCCTGGGCCATCGCGTCGGTGAACGCCCGCACGGCGGCGTCGTGCCCGTCGGCGCCCAAGCGGTCGGCGGCGGCCATGGCGTCCGAGGCCGAGTGCGCGCTCTCCTCGGCGCCCTCGGGCAGGTGCGCGAGGAAGCGGCTGGTGACGACGGTCGCGACGACGGCGATGCCGACGGCGCTGCCGATCTCGCGCGCGGTGCTGTTGAGGGCGGAGCCCAGGCCGCTCCGGCTCTTGGGCAGCGCGGCGACGATGCCGCCGGACAGGGGCGGGGTCGCCAGCCCCATGCCGGTGGCCATGACGAGCAGCGCGAGCGCGTACCGCCAGTAGGGCGTCGCGGCGGTCGCCAGGGACAGCAGTACGAGCCCGCCGACGATCAGCGCCATACCGACGGCCACGACCGGGCGCACGCCCCAGCGGCCGGCCAGTGTGGCGGCCTTGGGCGAGACCACCTTCATGCACAGCCCCTGCGGCAGGATGGCCAGACCCGTCTCGACGGCGCTGAACCCCTTGGCGTAGTGCAGGTACTGGGCGTTGAGGAAGAAGAGGCCGAACATGCCGAGGAAGGCGGCGGCCACGCCCAGGATGCCCGCGCCCACCGCGGGCGTCCTGAGCAACCGGAGGTCGACCAGGGGGCGTTCGGCACGCAGCGAGTGGACGACGAACACCGCGCCGACGACCAGGTCCCCGGCGAACGCCGTCAGCACGGGACCCGACGTCCAGCCCAGCTCACGCCCCTCGATCAGACCGAACAGCAGGCCCGTGAGCGTCGCCACCAGCAGGACGGTACCGAGCGGGTCGGACCGGCCCGGGTGGCGCTCGGTGTCCGGGCACCGGCGGAAGGCCAGTACGGCGAGCAGCACGGCGGCCGGGACGAAGAGGGCGAAGAACACGGGCCAGGAGAAGAACTGCAGGGTGGTGCCGGCGACCAGGTTGCCGAGCATGCCGCCCAGCCCGGTCGCGCCCGACCAGGCGCCGACCGCCTTGCCGCGCTCGGAGGGAGGCGTCACGGCTAGGGACAGGGCCAGGGTGGCCGGCATCACCGCGGCCGCGCCCAGACCCGCGACGGCCCGCCCGACGAGCAGGACCGTGACGTTCGGGGCGAGCGCGCAACCCAGACAGCCCAGGGCGAACGTGGCGAGCCCGCCGACGAGCACCCGCTTGCGGCCCAGCCGGTCGCCCAACGCCCCCGCCGGGATGAGGAGTCCGGCGAAGACGAGCAGATAGACGTCCACGATCCACACCATCTGCGTCGCCGACGGGTGCAGACCGCTGCCGGAGATCTGGGGGATGGCCAGGTTGACACCGGACACCATGGCCTGAACGGCGATGACGGCGGCGTTCATCAGACGCGGGACGGACTGCCGTGCCGCCCGGCCGTGAGGAGGTTCCATGGCCCCGCCCGGCGGCCGCCCCGCCGCACGGGCACGGTCCGCGTGGGGCCTCGCTGCGCTCTCCGCGGTCATGACCTCCCCTTCCTTTCCGACGCGCCAACGACCCTAGAAACGAGGCGAATTAACTTCAAATGCATGTTCGTGATCCATAAAATGCGTTTGGTGCATACGAAGTTGGATCTGAATCTGCTCGTCGCCCTCGACGCTCTGCTGGAGGAGTGCTCCGTCACCGGGGCCGCCGCCCGCCTGGCCGTCTCCGAGCCGGCGATGAGCCGCACGCTGGGACGCATACGCAAGGTCGTCGGGGACCCCGTGCTGGTCCGCGCCGGTCACACCATGCAGCCCACTCCCCGGGCCGTGGCCATGCGGACGGAAGTGCGCGCCCTGGTGCGGCGCGCCCACGCGGTGCTCGCCCCGACCGGCGAGATCGACCTCGGTTCGCTGACGCGTACCTTCACCATCAGCGCCAATGACGCGATGGTCACCTCGGTCGGCGATCACCTGCTCACCCGCGTCGAACGGGAGGCGCCGGGCGTGACGTTGTGCTTCCTGGCGGAGCCGCCGGGCGATCACACCGGGCTGCGGGACGGCAGTATCGATCTCCAGATGGGCGTGCTGGGCCCGCTCGCGCCCGAGGTGCGGTCGGAACCGCTCATCGACGACCACACCGTGATGGTCATGCGCCCGGACCACCCCCTGGCCGAAGGCGAGCTCACCGCCGAACGGGTCGCGGGCGCCCGGCACATCGTCACGTCCCGCCGCGGCCGCCCGAGCGGCCCCCTGGACGACGCCCTGGCAGCGCTGCGGCTCAGCCGGCGGGCCGCCGTCGTCGCCCCGACGTTCGCCGCCACGCTGTTGATGCTGGCCAACCGGCACGACGTGGTCGGCCTCTTCCCCTGGCGCCAGTACCGCGTCAACGTGCGCACGCTCGGCCTGATCACCCGGGAGCTGCCCGTCCCGCTGCCGCCGCTCCCGCTGTCCCTCGCCTGGCACCCGCGCGACGACTCCGACCCGGCCCACCGGTGGCTGCGCTCCCGCATCCGCAGTTCGGTCGCCGCCGTGCTGGCACCCGACGACGTCCCCACCGGCCCGGGCGCGGCGGCCGGGTGACGGCCGCGTGGCGGCACGGGGCTTGCTCGCGGGGTGGCGGGCGGACGGGCTGGGCGGCCCGCCACCGGCGTGTCACTCCCGTCAGGGCCGGCCGGGGGGCGGACGCGCGGTCAGGCCGAGCAGCGGGGCGCCCAGGCCGGCCGGTTTCACCGTGGCCTGGCGGCCGGTGAGGGTGGGGCCGGTGCCCTCGAAGCCGATACCGAGCAGCTTGCGTACGGTGCTGTGCCTACCGTCGCAGCCCGCCAGGCGGGAGGCGCGCACCACCTTGTCGCCGTAGGGGCGCGGGTGTACCAACGAGCCGCGAGGGCCGGCCTCCCTGGGAAGGCCGGCGGACACCCCGCGCCCGCGAGCCACGCAGGGCACCCGCCGGCGCGCCCCCGGACCGTCCGCCGCCGCGCGCCCCCGTCGCTCCCTACGCCCCGTACACCACCGTCACCGGCGCATGGTCGCTCCACCGCTCCGCGTGCGAGGCCGCGCGCTCGACGTGGGCCTTCAGGGCGCGGGCCGCGAGGCCCGGGGTGGCGACGTGGTAGTCGATGCGCCAGCCGGAGTCGTTGTCGAAGGCGCGTCCGCGGTAGGACCACCAGGAGTAGGGGCCGGCGACGTCGGGGTGCCGGTCGCGGACGACGTCGACGTACTCCTCGAAGACCTTGGTGAGCCAGGCGCGCTCCTCGGGGAGGAAGCCGGCGCTCTTCCGGTTGGCCTTCCAGTTCTTGAGGTCGGCCTCCTGGTGGGCGATGTTCCAGTCGCCGCAGACGAGGACCTCACGGCCGTCCGCCGCCGCGCGCGCCTTCAGGGAGACCAGGTAGGGGAGGAACGCGTCCATGAAGCGCTCCTTCTCGTCCTGGCGCTCGGTGCCCACCTCTCCCGAGGGCAGGTAGAGGCTGGCGACGGTGACACCCGGCAGATCGATCTCCAGGTAGCGCCCACTGCCGTCGAACTCGGCGGAGCCGAAGCCGGTCCGTACCGCGTCGGGCTCGCGCCGGGAGTACACCGAGACGCCGGCCCGGCCCTTGGCCGCAGCGGGGGCGTGGTAGGCGTGCCAGCCCTCGGGCTCGCGGACCTCGTCGGGGAGCTGGTGCGGCTCGGCGCGGACCTCCTGGAGGCACACGACGTCGGCGTCGGTCGCCGCCAGCCACTCCACGAAGCCCTTCTTGGCGGCGGCGCGGAGTCCGTTCACGTTTACGGAAGTCACAGTGAGCATTCCGGCACGATACCGACTTTGCGGGCGCCCCTGTCGCGCCCGGTCAGGTGATCGTACGATCGCGGAATGCGGATTGTGCCTGTGTCCTTCGACCACCCGGACGCCGTGAAACTCAACGACGAGGTGCAGCTGGAGTACCAGGCGCGCTACGGCGACGAGGGCGATCTCACCCCGCTGGAGCCCGCGCACTTCGCCCCGCCGCGTGGCCTATATCTCATCGCCTACGAGGACGACGGAGCTCCCGTGGCCTCCGGCGGCTGGCGCGCGCGGGACCGCGACGAGGAGGGGTACGCGGACGGCGACGCCGAGCTCAAGCGGATGTACGTGGTGCCCGGCGCGCGGGGACGCGGGCTGGCGCGGCGGATCCTCGCGCTGCTGGAGGAGGACGCGCGGGCGGCGGGCCGGACGCGGGTGGTCCTGGAGACGGGTACCGCGCAGCCGGAGGCGATCGCGCTCTACACGTCGAGCGGGTACGTGCCGGCGGAGCGGAAGTTCGGGATCTACCGGGAGTACGAGCAGAGCCGCTGCTTCGCCAAGCCGCTGCGGCGCGGGGCTCCGCCCTCGTCCATCGGGACCGGAAGCGGGGCCGGAGCCGGGGCCGCGGCCGGTCTCTGAACAGGCAGCGACCGATCGCCGGTCCGGCAACGCCGGAGGGGCCGGAGCGTCAGTCAGCCGACGCCCCCGGGGCCGGCCGCGGCTCCCGCTCCGGATGTTCCGCTTCCTGTTCCGCTTCCCCTGCCCCTTCCGGTTCCGGCGGTACCGGCCCCCGCGCCGCCCCGCGCAGGTCGAGCACCGCCTCCGCCCCGCCCTCCGACGGGTTCGCGAAGGTCAGCGGGGCGCCCAGCACCCGCGCCTGCCCCGCCGCGATCGTCAGCCCGAGGCCCAGCCCCGCGCCGGAGTCCGTGCGGAACCGCTGCGGCCCGTGGGCCAGCAGCGACTCGGGGAAGCCGGGACCGCCGTCGCGGACGCGGATGACGCCGTCGTCCACCTCGACGGCGACCGGCTCGGCGCCGTGCCGGTAGGCGTTGGTGACGAGGTTGGTCAGTATCCGTTCGACGCGCCGGGCGTCCGTCTCCACCAGACAGTCGCGCACCACCCGTACCTCCGCCGCCGTACCGCCCGGCCCGCCCGCCGCGCCGGCCGCGCGCCGGGCGAGGTCGCCGAGGGGGCGGACGTCGCTCTCCACCCGTTCGGTGTCCGCGTCCAGCCGGGCCACCTCCAGGACGTCCTCCATCAGGGTGTGCACCCGCCGGGCCCGCTCCCGGACCATCTCGGCGGGCCGGCCGGGCGGCAGCAGGGCCGCCGCGGCGACCAGACCGGCGACGGGGGTGCGCAACTCGTGCGCGATGTTGGCGGTCACCTCGCGCTCGGCCTGGAGACGGGCGGCGAGCGCGTCGGCCATGGCGTTGACGGCGATGGTCAGCCGCGCGATCTCGTCCTTGCCGCCGCGGGGCCGGAGCCGCGCGGTGAGGTCCCCGTCGGCGATGCGCTCGGCGATACGGGCGGAGGCGTTGAGCCGGCGTCCGGCGAACGTCGCCAGGCCGACGCCGACGATCCCGGAGAAGGCGGTGCCCAGGCCGCCGGCCGCCCAGAGCACGTCGTCGAGGTCCTGAAGGTCGCGGGTCTCACGGCGGTAGGGCCGCTTCAGCACGATCAGGTCGTCACCGAGCCGGGTCGCCGCCCACAACACCGGCTCCCGGCCGCTCCGGTCCAGGTAGGTGGCGCGTTTGCCGCCCTCCGCCGCCTCGCGCAGGGGCGCCGGTACGCCGTCCGGGTTGACGAGGGTGTGCTGCCGGTCGATGCCCGCCGCGTGGTCCTCGACGGCCGAGGTCAGCCGGGCCTCGATGGTCTCGCGGGCCGTCGCCAGCTGATTGACGCCGGTGCGGTGGTGCACGACGAACCCGATCAGGACGGCGACGAGCGCGGCGGTGACGGTGATCGCCGCGCCGATCTTCGTTCGCAGTCCCATGGTGTCCAGGCTCCTCGACGGCCTACGCCGGCGGCTGTCGCCCCGGCACGAAGAGCCGCAGATCACGCAGCTCGTCGTACTGCCCGCCCGGGAGCCCGTCGACGAGGACGGAGACCCGGCTGTAGTAGGAGTGACGATCCTGCCCTACGCGTCCGGAGAACCGGACGCGGGCCTCGCGCGGACGGTCGCCGCAGGCCGGCGCGCACCACGGGCCGGTGACCGTGCCGGTCGCCTCGGCGGCCGGCCCGCCCCAGGACCGCCAGCGCAGCCGGGTGAGCCGGACGACACCCGCGACCTCGAACGTCGCCGGGCGGCTCACGCCGGGACGGCCGGGGCCCTCGCTGACGTGTACGGGCAGCGCGGCCGGGACCGGCGTCCGCGCCGGGCCGCTCACCTCCAGCCCGCCGGGCTCCGCGCAGCCGGTGAGCAGTCCGCCGGACAGACCCGTGGCGAGGAGGGTGGTGAGGATGCCGGGGACGGCACCGAGTCGTCGCACGGCATTCCTCGGGTACGGGAAGGGGCCCGGGGACGGAGGAGTCCCCGGGAACGGCGGCGGCTGCGGAACGGACCGACCGGACGGTATGGACCGCTCCTGTTCAACGGATGTCACGGATACGTCGGATGCCACGGATGCCACGGATATGGCAGATGCCACAGACGTCACAGAAAAAATCGCCGACGCGAACGGGACGGCCGAAGCGGCCGGAAGACGCCGAACGGGCGACGAAGCATCAACCCGAAAGAGGCCTTTCGCAGTAAATGTTACCGGTGTGACCGATTCGCCCAAGGCACTCTTGACGTTCGGCCGTCGTCGGCTCATAGGATCTCGGCGCTCAAGTGGTCCAGGCCGGTAGCCGCAGCTGCCTCGGAGGTCACTCATGCACATCGCCCGTCGTTCGGTCCTCGGCGCCCTGGCCGGCTCCGCCGCGCTCGGCACCCTCGGCGCCTCCCCGGCGGAAGCCGCGGCCTCCGCTCAGCCGCCCCCTGGCGTCCCGGGAACCCCGCTGGTCCCACCCGCTCCCGACAGACCGGACGCACCGACGGCCGCCGGCCCCGCCGCCGCGGCCCTGGCCCGGCTCTTCCCCCGCCACCACCGCCAGGTCACCTTCCGCACCATCCCCCGCCGCTCCGGCGCGGACGTCTACCGGGTCACCGGCCAAGCCGGCCGGATCCTCGTCGAGGGCAGCACCCCGGCCGTCCAGCTGACCGGATTCCACCGCTACCTGCGGGACGTCGCCCACGCCCACGTCTCGTGGGCCGGCGAGCGGACGGCCCTGCCCGCCACGCTCCCCGCCGTCCGGGGCAGCGTCACCGCCGAGGCGAACGTCCGCCACCGCTTCGCCCTCAACGACACGAACGACGGCTACACCGGCCCCTACCGGGACTGGGCCTACTGGGAACGCGAAATCGACATCCTCGCGCTGCACGGCTACAACGAGGTGCTGGTCTACGCGGGGGCCGACGAGGTCTACCGTCGAACGTTCATCGAACACGGTTACACCGACGCGGAATGCCGGAATTGGGTTCCCGGCCCCGCCCACCAGCCCTGGTGGCTCATGCAGAACATGAGCGCCTTCGGCGGCCCGGTCTCCCGCGCCCTCCTCGACCGCAGGACCGCCCTGGCCCAGCGGATCACGCGCCGGCTGCGCGAGCTCGGCATCACCCCCGTCCTCCCCGGCTACTCCGGCACCGTCCCGCCGGACTTCGCCCGCCGCAACAAGGGCGCCCGCACCGTCCCGCAGGGCGACTGGGCCGGCTTCCGCAGACCCGACTGGCTCGACCCGCGCACCGCACACTTCTCCCGCGTCGCCCGCACGTACTACCGGGTGCAGCAGGAGCTCTACGGCGCCTCCTCCATGTACAAGATCGACCTGCTGCACGAGGGCGGCACCCCCGGCCCCGTCCCCGTCAGCGCCGCCGCCAAGGCCGTCGAGAAGGCGCTGCGCACCGCGCACCCCGGCGCCACCTGGGCCATCCTCGGCTGGCAGACCAACCCCCGCCGCGAGATCCTCGACGCCGTCGACCGCTCCCGGATGCTCGTCCTCGACGGCATCCCGGACCACTACCCGCGCGTCACCGACCGCGAGAAGGACTGGGGCGGCACCCCGTACGCCTTCGGCACCATCTGGAACTTCGGCGGGCACACGGCGATGGGTGCCAACACCCGGGACTGGGTCTCCCTGTTCCACCAGTGGCGCACCAAGAAGGGCAGCGCGCTGCGCGGCATCGCGCTGATGCCCGAGGCGGCCGACAACAACCCCGCCGCGTTCGCCCTCTTCTCCGACCTGGCCTGGACCAAGGGGCGGCTGGACGTGGAGGACTGGTTCGCCCGCTGGCCCGTCCAGCGGTACGGCGCCGCCGACCCGAACGCGCGCCGCGCCTGGGACGTGCTGCGCCGCACCGCCTACGGCACCACGCGCGCCGACGGCTGGAGCGAGGCGGCCGACGGCCTCTTCGGCGCCCGCCCGGACCTGGCCGTCAACCGCGCCGCCGCCTGGTCCCCGCGGCAGCTGCGCTACGACGCGGCGGCCTTCGACGAGGCGCTGCCCGCGCTGCTCGCCGTCGCCCCGGCGCTGCGCGGCAGCTCGGCGTACCGGTACGACCTGATGGACGTCGCCCGGCAGTGCGTCAGCAACCGCAGCCGGCTGCTGCTCCCCCGGATCAAGGCCGCCTACGACGCGGGCGACCGGGCCCGCTTCCGGACCCTGACCCGGCAGTGGCTGGACTGGATGACGCTCCTTGAGGAGACCGTCGCCACCAGCGAACGCCACCTGCTGGGCCGCTGGATCGCCGAGGCCCGCGCCTGGGGCGGCACGGCCGCCGAACGCGACCGGCTGGAGCACGACGCCGTCTCCCTGCTGACCGTCTGGGGCCCGCGCGCCTCGGCGGACGCCGGCAAACTGCACGACTACGCGAACCGCGAATGGGCGGGGCTGGTCGGCGGCCTGTACCGGCTGCGCTGGAAGACCTACTTCACCGAGCTCGAAGCGGCGCTCGCGGCTCGGCGGAAGCCCAAGCCCATCGACTGGTACGCGCTGGAGGACGGCTGGACGCGCAAGCGGCCCGCGTCCCCGGCGAAGCCGTCGGGTGACATCGTCGCGGTGGCCCGGAAGGTGGCGACGCGGCTGACGTGACCGGTTGCCGGGACGGTGGAGGGCCGGGCGCGCGCCCGGCCCTCCACACCGTCACACGGTCCCGCGAGGTCAGCCCTTCGAACCGGCCAGCTTCCACTCGCGGTGCAGCCCCGGCAGCGGCAGCTTCCGCTCGAACACCGGCGTGCCGAAGATCCGCAGCTGGAGCTGGAGCGCGCCGTTGAGGTCGACGCCGCCGAACGCCCCCCACTTGCCGTTCAGCGACTTCTTCCCGTCGGTCGACGCCTTGGCGGCGACCTCGCCCTCGGCCCGCAGGTACGGCGACAGGTCGCCCGTCACGCCGACCGTGCCGTACAGCCCGACGGACGCCTCGGCGCCCAGCGCGGCGCGCACGCGTCCGCCGGCCGCCACCGTGGCGCGCACCGGAGAGCCCTTCATGGCGGTCTTGCTGACGGGCGCCCAGCCCTTGGCCCTGCTGTACGAGCCGCCGACCCGGAAGTCGCCCTTGACGTCCTGCTTCACATCGACGGTGATCTTCCCGTCGGCGTCCACCTGCAGGTAGCAGGTCAGGTCCGCGTTGACGACGACCGGGACGGGCCCGACCTGGACGACGGGGGCGGCGTGCAGCTTGGCGAACGGCAGGCGCAGCGGCTTGCCCTCCGTCGACGCGGCGGCCCGGCCCTTCAGTTCCCACTGCGCCGACCAGTCGCCGGCCAGGGCGAGGGACGCCGTACCGGGGGCGCGGCCGTCGGTGCCGCGGCCGTCGTAGGAGAAGTCGACCTCGGGCGCCAGCTGCACGAAGCCGTCGACCGACGCCTTGGCCGAGGCGGGGGCGCCCTTCGCGGTGGCGACGGCGGTGGACACGTCCACGCGCAGGTTGCCGAGGGGCAGCTTCGCGCCCTGCGGGCCGAAGCGGAGGTTCCCGCGCTTGGCCCAGGACACCTTGACGCCCGGCACGAGCGGCTTCACCTGCACGGCGGACGGGTCGACGGCCACGGTGCCGTTCGCCTTCGCGTCGCCGAGGAGCGCGGGGAGGGTGGCGGGCGCGGTGCGCACCTCCAGGCCCTTGTCCGTCGTCCCGACCACCTTCGTCACCTTGGCGAGGACGCCGTTCGGGGCGCCCGGCGTGGGCGCGCTGGCGAAGACGTCGCCGACGGCGACGGTCTTGGCCGGGGCCGCCGGGCCG
This sequence comes from Streptomyces sp. URMC 126, assembly GCF_051386555.1. NCBI lineage: Bacteria > Bacillati > Actinomycetota > Actinomycetes > Kitasatosporales > Streptomycetaceae > Streptomyces > Streptomyces sp. URMC 126. The sequence continues at coordinate 22,195 of NZ_JBPQTX010000023.1, read as the reverse complement.
CCTCCGGATCCGGAGCCGGGCTTGCCGCTCGGCTTGGCACCCGGCTTGTCACCCGGCTTGGCACTCGGTGCGCCGCCCGGCTTGGCGGTGGTGACACCGGAGATGACGGCGCGGCCGGTCGCCCGGTCGTACGAGGCCACCTTGAGCGTCGACGTCCGTGCCCGCTCCTGCCGAGGGGCCGCCGACGGGCGGTCCGCCGACGCGCCGGGCGCGACCGCGGCGGCGCGCGCCCCGAGGGGCGCCGCGGCGACCGCGAGCTCCTGCGGTGCGGCCGGTGCGGTGGCGGCCGGCGCCGCGGCCCGGTCGTCCGGCTTGTCGGCGGCCTTCGGGCCGGACGACGAACACCCGGCGACGGCCAGGGACATGGCGGTCAGGGCGGGGAACAGCACTCTCTTGTGGCGCTTGCGCAATTCGGATCCTCGGGGGCGTGCCGCGCGACAGCGGGACAAACTGCGATTACTCACTGGTAAGGAACCGCATGATCCTGTCATGCACGCCGCGAGCCGGGGATCCGTCGGATGGCGATCACCGGATGATCTGCGTCACAGCACTGCCAGGACGCCGTCGGTGCCGCCCGGGGCGCACGCCACGCACGGCAAGCGCCCGAACGCGCCGACGGCACGGCACTCCGTCACACGGCCCGGTACACCGACACCAGACAGGAGACGGTGACCGGCAGCGGCAGCGCCAACTCGTCGACGCGACCCCGCAGTTCCTCGGGCGTCACGTGCCAAGCGCTGGGCCCCATCAGTACCAGGTTCATCACGTCGTCCGCCGACAAGGCGACGGTGTGCTCGTGCGTCTCCGCGCTCTCGGCCCGGAACCGGTCGCCGAGCGTCCGCCGCAGCCGGTCCTCCTTGTCCGCGTCCACGGCGAGCAGCCCCAGGCTCTCCCGCAGGCCCGCCAGGTGACGGGCGGTCGGCGTCACGACCACGAGCGCGCCGCCGGGCCGCAGCACCCGGTGGAACTCCGCGCCGTTGCGCGGCGCGAAGACGTTCAGCACGACGTCCACGGACTCCCCGCGCACCGGCAAGGGGCGCCAGACGTCCCAGGTCGCCGCCCACGCCCGGGGGTGGGCCCGGGCCGCCTGGCGCAGCGCGTACTTGGAGGCGTCGAGCCCCAGCCCGACGGCGCCCGGCAGGGCGTCCAGGGCGGCGGCGAGGTAGTACCCGGTCCCGGCGCCGGCGTCGAGCAGCGTGCCGCCGTCCGGACAGAGCGGCGCCACGGCCCGGGCCACGGCCGTGGCCAGCGGGGCGTAGTGCCCGGCCCCGAGGAACGCCGTCCGGGCGCGCACCATGTCGGCCGTGTCGGCGCTGCCGGCCCGCATGTTGCCGGTCAGCAGGCCGACGTAGCCCTGGCGGGCGACGTCGAACGAGTGCCGCCCGGCGCACCGTACGGATCCGTCGGCCGTCTCCAGCCGCTCGCCGCAGTGCGGGCAGGTCAGGACGGAGAGGAGGCGGAGCCGCGCCTCGGGGGCGACGTGAAGGGCGGGCATGCGTGGTCCTCCGCGGCGGTGGGCCGCGTGTCAACGGGGAACGGTCGGGATCCCCGGCGGCCCGGGCCGGCGCCTCGGGCGCGACCCGCCTCAGCGTGAGGCGCGCGGACGGCTGGAGAACGCCATGGTCACGAGGCTAACACGGGGTCTCCCGGCCTCCGATGGCCCACACGGACCGCCCCACGGACCGCCTTCGGCCTCCACCCTCCCGCCCCTTCGCTCCCCGTGCCCTCTGCCCCCAGCGGACGCCTCCCGCGTCACCGCCCTCAGCAGCACTGCCAGGTGAGCATCGCCCGGTCGAACCGCCGCTCCGCCAGGTCCCGCGGGCGTATGAGCCAGTAGAGCGCGCCCGTGTCGCCCCACATCATGTCGGCGGCGGCGTCACTGTCGATCTGGGCCAGCAGCGTCCATTCCCTGGCTTCCTCCGCCACCCGCGGATCGTCCCACTTCGCGCCCAGCACGCCACGGGCCACCTCGGGCTCGACGGGCCCCTGGACCGTGTCGGCCCAGCCGCCGATCCGGTGCGCGGTGCCGTTCCCGAGGCGCCACAAGGCGTCGCAGAACGCCCGGCCGTGCACCGGGTGCTCGATGTACGGCTCCCCGGAGGCCAGGTCCCCCGCGAACTCCGCCTCCACCACCGGATGGTCGGGGTCGGTGGCGGCGGTCACCTCGGCGCGGACGCCCAGCGGCACGCGCGGGTACGCCTCGGCCCCGACGGGCGCCTCGCGCGGGGACACGGGCGTCCCTTCCGGCACGTGCACCACACGGGCGCCCGGCCAGGTCTCCGGGTCGCCCGGGTCGACGCATGCCTCGCCGTCGTCGATCCGGCCGTCGAAAAAGAAGAAGTTGAGCGTGCCGTCGGTGGGAAAGGGCACGTCCAGGGCCGCGACGGACAGGGCGGCGCAGTCCACGGAGGCGACGAACGCCAGGGGGCCGTGCCCCTCCCACTCGGGCCACTCCACGTCGTCAGGGAGCCGGGGCAGCCCGCCGAGCGCCCCGGCCGGCGCCTCCCCGTCCGCCGCCGGGACCAGCCGGGCGCTCGGCCGCAGCAGGGCCAGCCAGCGCTCGGCGACGTCGGACGGAAGGTGGGCGCGGGCGATGGCCCGCAGCGTGTCTGCGGTGGGCTGCGTCATGCTCCGATGATGCCGGGCACCACTGACAACGCCCCATCGGCCACTCGACTCCCAGGCGTTCCGGCATCCCCCTGCGGCAGACCCGCACCCCACCGTCGTCACGAGCCGTCGTCGCGCGCCGTCATCACGAGCCGTCGTCGCGCGCCGCCGACACGAGCCACCGGCGCGCGCGCACGGCCGGGCCCGGTGGGAGCCGATCCCACCGGGCCCGTACCGCGGTCACGCCTTCGTCAGGGCCTCGATCGTCGTGCCCCGGTGCTCGGCCCAGGTCTCCAGGACCGTGCGGCACGCGTGGTCGAGATGGCGCAGCTGGGACAGGTCGAGTTCGACGGGGCGGTCCTCCGGGAGCGCCTCCAGGGTCTCCAGCATGCGGGGCAGCCGGAGGAAGGTCGCGTTCCCGCTGGCCGTGACCGTCAGCCGGCCCTCCACCGTCTCCTGCACGTCGAGGTGGATCTGCGACGTCTCCCAGGCGGACTTGACGACCGCCAGCAGCAGGCCGATGAGGACGCCCTCGAACATGTTGGTGACGATGATGCCGATCGCCGTGACCGCCAGCACCACCGCCTCGCCCCGGTGCTGCCGCCAGAGCGGCACGATCTGCTGCACCGGCACGAGCTTGCAGCCGGCGTGGACGAGGACGCCCGCCAGCGCGGCCAGCGGGATGATCCCGACCGCGGCCGGCAGGAGCGCCGAGAACAGCAGCAGCCAGGCGCCGTGCAGGATGCGGGCGTTCTTGGTGCGGGCCCCCGCCTGGACGTTGGCCGAACTCCGCACGATGACGGCCGTCATGGGCAGGGCGCCCAGGATGCCGCAGACCGTGTTGCCCACGCCCTGCGCCATCAGCTCCTTGTCGTACTCGGTGCGCGGACCGTCGTGCATCCGGTCCACCGCCGCCGCGCTGAACAGGCTCTCCGCCGAGGCGATCAGCGCGAAGGCGAGGATCGTGCTGAGCGCGGCCATGCTGCCGAGGGCGCCGAAGTCGTCGGCGCCCGGCGGCTGGACGGCCTGGACGATGCCCTCGAACTCGACGTTCGCCACGGACAGCCCGGCCAGGGCGCTGACAGCCGTGGCGAGGGCCACTGCCACGAGAGGCGCGGGCACCATCTGCGCCCCGGCCGGGAGCTTCTTCCAGAGGACGAGGACGACGATCGTGCCCGCGCCCAGCAGGAACGGGGTCAGGGCGTCGGCGTCCGTCACCACGGTGCCGATCAGCCCCGGCACGCCCGTGATCTTGTCGACGCCGGACCGGGGCTGCTTGACCCCGGCCATGGTGTAGAGCTGGCCGAAGAGCAGGACGAGGCCGATGCCGGCGAGCATCCCCTGCACGACGGCCACGGACACGGCCCGGAAGAGCCGCCCGAAGTGCAGGGCGCCCAGGATGATCTGAAGCAGCCCGGTGGCCAGGACGATGGCGCCCAGGGCGCCCAGGCCGAACTCGTGGACCGCCTCGAAGACCAGCACGGTGAGCCCGGCCGCGGGCCCGCTGACCTGGAGCGAACTGCCGGGCAGGCACCCGACGACCAGGCCGCCCACGATGCCGGTGATCAGGCCGAGTTCGGCGGGCACCCCGGAGGCCACGGCCACGCCCACGCACAGCGGGAGGGCCACCAGGAAGACGACGAGCGAGGCCAGGACGTCCTGCCTCAGGGTGACGGGATCTTTGAGGTTCTTGAGGGTCGAGAGCATGACTGCGGATTCCTTGCGCTGTGAGGGGATGGGGACGGTGGCCGCCCGACCGGTGGGCGAACGCGTGTCACAGCAGGTGGAACCGCCCGTCGGGCCGGTGCTCCCTGACGGCACCGGTGTGCACCTCGTAGTACCAGGCGTGCAGCCCGATCCCGCCGTCGGCCAGCCGCTCGGCGACGCAAGGGTGGGTGCGCAGCCGCTCCAGCTGCTCGACCGCGTGCCGCTGCACCGGCTCGGCCAGGTCGGGCGCTCCCGCTTCCACCGGCTCGTTCCACGGCCAGGCGACGGTCCGCTCCAGCCAGCCCCGCACGGCCGGCACGGCGGACAGGTCGTCCCCGCCGACGAGCGCCCGCACGGCGCCGCAGTGGGAATGGCCGCAGACCACGATGTCGCGCACGCCCAGCACGCGGACCGCGTACTCGATGGTCGCGGTCTCGCTGCTGGGGCGCTCGCCGTCGTACGCGGGGACGACGTTCCCCGCGGTGCGCAGCTCGAACAGCTCGCCGGGGCGGGCGCCGGTGATCAGCGACGGCACCACACGCGAGTCGGAGCAGGTGATGAAGAGGACTTCGGGGCGTTGGCCGGCTTCCAGGGCGCGGAACTCGTCGGCTCGCTCCGCCACATGGGTGGCGAAGGACCGGGCGTTGGCTATCAAGGACCTCATGGTGGCCTTTCTCCTGCGCCCGCCGTTTCCGGGCAGGGCGCGGTGTGTTCAAGGTCAGCACTGGGGTGTCGGACGCCGGCGGCCCCGTCGGGGGGACGCCGGCAGATGCCGCGCCGTCGTCCGGCGCGGAAAGCGAGGGAGTACCGGAGGCGGACGCACCCGCCTCCGAAGGATGAGAGGACCGGACTACCGCCGGGAGAACGCCACCGTGGTGGGGTGGACGGACCGGAGGCCCACAGGGTCGGGCAGCCGTTCCGGTCGGCTTGTGGTCCTGTCCGGGACCCGTCGTTCCATCAGCACATACTCCCCCGAGTACCGTGGACCATCGGTCGTGTGGTGACCGCGCCGTGCGCGCGGAGGCTTCTTCGGCGGCCGGCCGTTCCGGCGGCTACCAGCCCTTGGCCTCCACGCTACCCGCTGCGTCTGGTCAAAAGATAGCCAAATCCTTCTCTCGCACAGGTAATTGGCGCTCGACACCAACCAAAGCAACGGAGGCGCACAACTGCGGCGTGAGAGATGGCCGCGCGCCCCTCAAATGTCCTGTGCGCCCTAGTCGGAACCGTGCGACGCGGGACGGACGCCCACCGTCCCGCACGAGGCGGGCACCCGTCCCGCACAAGGCGGACACCCGTCCCGCACGAGGCGGACGCTCACCCGCCCGCCGCACCCGCCGCCGCCTCGGCCGCCCCCGGTCCGCCCCACTCGGGCAGCGCCGAGATCTCCTCCAGCGTCATGCCCATCCCCTGGTGCAGGAAGCGGACGATGGTCCAGTGCGGCAGGGCACCCTCGTCGAACGGCCCGAACTCCCGGCAGTACAGCGGGATCCAGCGCAGCGCCTCCTCCAGCACGCGCTCGCGGCCCGGCTCCTCCTGGTAGTCCTCGTAGGCGATGCTGCGGTGGTGGACGAAATACCGTCCGGGCAGCCGTTCCTCGCACAGGGCGCGGTACTCGCGCGTCTGGAGGATCAGGTAGTGCCAGATCTCGTCGATCTCCTGCTCGACCGGCAGGAAGAGCCCGGCGAGCCGCTCCCGGTGGCGCGAGACGAGGTACAGGTAGCGCAGGCACTCCAGGACCTGGCGCTCCACGAAGGCCGGTTCCGCGTCCGTCCGTCCGGCGGCGTACGCCACCACTTCCGCGTACAGTTCCTCGCCCAGCAGGGCCCTGAGGTCGTCGGCGGTCACGTTCGGCTGTGCGGTCATGGTCATTCCGTCCGTCGGGTTCAGCGGTCCTCGGCGGGGGCGGGCGGCTCCGCGATCGCGGCCGGCTCCGCCGCCCGGCGGTCCTCCGCGAGCCACGCGTACTTGCCGGACCTGCCGATCGGCAGGTGTTCCCGGTGCTCCACCCGGCAGCGCAGACCGGTGAGTTCGCGTACATCGCCCGCCAGCTTCTCGGCGGCGCCGGTTTCGACGGGCGATCCGTCGAACGTCGTGTAGAGCAGTACGGCGTCCCGCTCGCCCGCCGTCCGCAATTGGTGCAGGAAGACCCGCGAGGAGGCCGCGGCCACGCGGTCGTCGAGGTCCGCCTGCGACACCGGCCTGCCCTTCGCCGTCGTGAACAGCTCCTTCTCCCGGCCGCAGAAACGGGTGATGCGGGCGGGGTCCGGCGAGCCGTCCTCCGTTCGGACGCAGTCGCCGGAGCGGTAACGGACCAGCGGCATATAAGGGTTGCGCACACTGGTGACGATGAGACTGTGGATGTCACTGCCGGGCGCGACCGGGATCAACTCCACGCTCATCCGGTCCAGATACGGGTGGTAGACGCCGTTCCGGTCGCTGTAGAAGAGGTAGCCCAGCTCGGTGCTGCCGAACAGATCGACGACCGGGCAGTCGAAGTGCTCGCGGAGGTACCGCCGGACGTTCACCGGCGTGTATTCGTAGGCGTGCACGATGCTGTCGGGCCGGGGGAACCGGTCCCACAGGCCCCAGTGGTCGACTTTGCGCACGAAGTGCGCGAGATGGGGGCCCGAGCAGTCCAGGTGGTATCGGCCCGTCGGGTGGGCGTCCCGAATGGCCTGGATCTCCTCCAGCATGCGCTCCACCTCGTCCCGCTCCCACAGTCCCGGGTCGAGTCGCAGGTTGAGGTACAGGGTGCGTTCGTCGAGCCGCCGCTCGTCGAGCGAGGGTTCCGCTTCCGGCTCGGCGCCGCGTTTCGCGGCGTTCACCCGGGCGACGTGCTCGGTCGCCAGGACGGTGGTCAGCGAAACCCGCCGGCAGCCGTCCCGCCAGGTGGAGGAGATGTCGGGATGCTCGCTCCACAACCGGTAGTAGGACTTCAGCAGGAAGTAGGGCGGCCGGATGATCTGCATCCGCGCGTGGTTGGTGCCCGTGGAGAGCACGAATTCGGCCTCGCCGGCGGCGAGCGCCTCGGCCAGTTCCGGCGTCATCCAGTTGTCGGGGAATCCCCTGGCGATGTCCGTCTTCTCCAGGATGGGGAAATACCCCCGCTCGACCGACTCCCGGTAGAGCGGTATGCCCGCGACCCGGGCGACGACCTCGGCCGTCGGCTGTCCGTCCATGGACGATCTCATCGGCTGGGCACTCTCATTCGCTGGGGAGTCGTTCACCGTCTTCTGCCGGGGGTCCCTCGGGACGGGAACGCCGCGGCGGTTCCCGCGAGTGCGGGCGGAATCGCGCGGGAGCGGAGGAAAAAGGCCGGCCTTGGCGGCCCGGAGCCCGTGGGGCGAGGCTCCGGACCGCGGTCCGGCGGGCCGGCACTCCTCAGGGGGCGGTGATACCGCCGGTCAGGAGATGCAGCCGGACTTGTAGGAGATACAACCCGTCTTCGGGGTGGCGCTGATGCAGCCGTCCTTGCCGGAGGCCTGGGCGGAGTTGGCCGCCACCCACCGCTGCCAGTTCTCGTCCCGCGCCATCTTCTCGATCAGCTTTTCCATGGAGTCCTCCTGGGGAAAGTGCCTGGGAAGGGGTGGATCACACGCCGGTGCGGCGAGTGACAAAAGTAAAGCGATCCCCAAAGGAGTGTCAACGAAATGCCATACGGCAAGAAGGCGAACAGGCCACCCCGAGCCCGGGATGGCCTGATCACCACGCCCGCGACCGTACGACTACCGCCGGGCGCGACGGGCGTTGCCGGGCACCACCGGCCGGCGACAAACCGCCGCCGGACACCCCCGCCCTGCGACTACCGCCCGCGAACGTACTTCCTGACGAGGACACCGTTGCCGAAGACACGCACCGACTCCAGCGTGAAGTCGGCGATCCGGAAGCCCGAGCCGAACATCGGCATGCCGGAACCGTAGATCTGCGGATAGGTCTTGATGACCAATTCATCCACTTCGTCCGCGAGTTCACCCGCGATCCGCGAACCGCCGCAGAGCCAGATGCCCTTCTCGCCTTCCTCCGCCTTGAGTTCGCGGACGGCGGCGACGACATCCCCGTTCAGCAGGCGCACATTCGGGTGGGGCGACTCCGTCAGCGTCCGGGTGGCGACGTATTCGCACAGGTGCCCGTAGGGGCTGGGGAGCCCGGCGTCCAGGCCGATCTGGTAGCTGCCGCGCCCCTGCACGACGGTGTCGAAGTGCCGGTTCTCCAGCCCCTCCAGCCCGAGGGCGCGGCGCCCTTCGGCGGAAATGGTCTCGGGGTACTCGGTCGTGAGGTACTCCAGGAACTCCTCGTCGACGAAGGCCATCATGGACGACGCGTCACCCTCGGGATCGCCGATGAACCCGTCGATCGAGCAGGCGACGAAGTAGGTGAGCTTGCGCAAAAGGAGCCTCGTTTCGCTGGGTGGCGTCTGTCTCCGGCGATCCCCACGCCGGAGCGGAGCCCGGCGGTCGATCGACCACTCCGCACATAGTGCTTCATCCGTAGTGGTTTGGCAAGTGGCTCGTCCGCCACCCGCACCCACGCACCCCGCACCCACGCCCCGTCCCGACGACTCCCGCGACGGCCCGCACCACACCCGCCCCGGGCAGCGCGCGCGGCGGAAGACCGAAAGCGGAATACCTCGCCCCCTCACGGCATTCCCGGGCGCGGAATTCCCGCCCCTCGCACGGCCCAAGCAAACGCACCTTCGTTCAAGTGCGCCCCGACCGAAAACCGTCCACTCCGAATACGCCCCGTCGCCAAACGGAAGACGCTCCACGCACCACCCCCGAGGCGCCTCCCGACAGAACCCCCGACATGACCCTTCACGCAGGTCAGACCAGGCGGTACAGGCTCGCCACGCCCATCCGGAAACCCGCGCTTCGACGCGTTTCCCCCCGGAATCCCCTCCCGCCGAAGCGAATACGGAAAAGATCGTTCCCACCCTTCCGGAACGACCCCGTAGATCTTTTCCGCAGTCCGCCTCTATTCAGTTGAACCCGCCGCTTTCGCTGCCTCCCGCCGGGCACTAGCATCCCGCGAAGAAACCCCCCAGAAATGTAATTCCGGAATTTTCGAGACGAGGGTGAAATGGCGGCACCACTGGTCAACGCAGAGGCCCTGGTGAAGACCGACCGATCCCGGCTGATCCACCCGCACCTGCCCGGTGCCGCCGCCGATCGGATCATCATGGTGGAGGGTTCCGGCTGCCGGTTACGCGACGCTCACGGCCGCGAGTACCTGGACGCCACCGGCGGTCTCATGCTGGCGCATGTAGGGCACGGGCGGCGCGAGATGGTGGAGGCCGCCGCCGGGCAGATGGCGAAACTGGAGTACTTCAGCAGCTTCCACGAGTTCTCCAACGAACCCTCCATCCAGCTGGCCGACCGGCTGATCGATCTCGCGCCCGCCCCGATGGAGCGGGTGTACTTCACGAGCGGCGGCGCCGAAGCGGTCGACGCCGCGCTGCGGATGGCCCGGCTCTACCACCACCGGCTCGGCCGGCCCGAACGGACGTGGATCCTCGCCCGGAACCTCGGCTACCACGGCGTCACCTACGGCGGTGGCGCGGCCACCGGAATGCCCATGTTCCACCAGGGCTTCGGCCCCATGCTGCCGAACGTCCGCCACCTCACACCGCCGCTGCCCTTCCACCCGGAGCTGTACGACGGCGCGGACCCCACCGAGTACTGCCTGAGCGAGCTGCGGGACACCATCGAGGAGATCGGCGCGGAGAACATCGCCGTGATGATCGGAGAGCCGATCCTCGGTGTGGCCGGCGTGGTGGAACCCCCGGCCGACTACTGGCCGCGGGTCCGCGAACTGCTGTCGTCCCACGGGATCCTCCTCATCCTCGACGAGGTCATCACGGCGTTCGGCAGGACCGGCCACTGGTTCGCCTCCGAACGGCTGGGCGTCACCCCCGACTTCATCGTCACCGCCAAGGGCCTGACCTCGGGCTACTTCCCGATGGGCGCGCTCCTGGTGGCCGGTCACGTGGCCGATGTCGCCACCCGCGACGAGGGGTTCGTCGGCGGGTACACCTACAGCGGCCACGCCACCGGCTGCGCGGTGGCCCTGCGGAACCTCGACATCCTGGAGCGGGAGGACCTCCTCAATGCCGCCCGCGAGGTCGGCGACCACCTCGGCGCGCGCCTGCGGCGCCTGGAGGAACTGCCCATCGTCGGCCAGGTACGGCAGACCGGACTCATGATCGGTATCGAGCTGACCGAGGACCCGGCCACCGGCGAACTCCTGTCGGCCGACCGGGTACCGCCCCTCGTCCGGGACCGCGGCGTCATCGTCCGCAACAACCCCAACACCGTCCTGCTCAGCCCGCCCCTGGTGATGACCCACGAGGAGGCCGACCGGGTCGCCACCGCGGTGTCCGACGTCCTCACCGAGTTCGCCGCCACACCACGCTCCAGGAGCACCGCACCGGCCCCGTCCGCCCTCGACACGCCGTGGGACCGCCCGCCCTCGATGCCGGACCTGCTCGCCGAAGCCATGGAATGGCACTTCGGCCCCCGGACCGGCTCCCGGTTCTGGCTGGAGCGGGCCAAGACCCTCGACTTCGACCCGCGCAAGGACGTCCGCACAGAAGCCGACCTGGCCCTGTTCCCCAACGTCGTCGACGAGTTGCGCGACGCCCGCGTGGAGGACCTCGTACCGCGCGGATACGGGGACGAGCCGATCCCGCTCGACATCTTCGAGAGCGGCGGGACGACCGGGGCGCCCAAGCGCGTCGTCTGGCCCCCCGACCTCCACGAGCGGCTCACCTCGTGGCATGCGAAGGTCCTGGACGACCGCGGCGTCCCGCGCGGGGTGAACTGGCTGACGATCGGACCGAGCGGACCGCACCTCTTCGCGCCCACGAGCCGAACGCTCGCCCATCTGCGGGGCGGCATCCCCTTCACCCTCGACCTCGACCCCCGGTGGGTGAAACGGTGCGTCACCGAGGGCCGGGCGGAGGAGACCAGGCGGTACCTGGAGCACATCCTCGACCAGGTCGGATGGATCCTGCGCAGCCAGGACATCGGTGTCGTCTTCACCACGCCCCCGCTGCTGGAGGCGCTGGCCGGCCGCGAGGAGCTGGCCGAGCTCATCAACCGGAAGGTCCGCACCCTCATCTGGGGCGGCGCCTCCATGAGCGTCGACACCCGCCACCTGCTCCGCACCCAGGTGTTCCCCGAGGCGCGGCTGCTGGGCTTCTACGGGAGCACCATGGTCGGCGGCGGCATGTACGAGCGGGACGGGCTCGCCGAACACGAACCGTCCACCTTCGACCCGCCGTACCCGTTCATCAGCTTGCGGGTCGTCGACCCGGACACCGGGAAGCCGGTGCCCTACGGCGAACGCGGCCAGGTCGTCATGAGCCACGTGAGCCGCGGCATGCTGCTCCCCAACAACCTCGAACGGGACACGGCGCTCCGCGTCCCCCCGGTGGAGGGCTCCGGCGGCGACGCGGTCGCCGACATCCGCCCCGTCCGGTCGTTCGGCGGCACCACCGTCGTCGAGGGGGTGTACTGACCATGGCTCCCGAGCCCCTCCACCTCGACGCCCTCGGCCCCACCGGCCCCTACCGGACCCAGGCCAGGGAGACCGTCCACGACGTCACGGGACGGCCCGTGGCGGAACTCAGCGTCGTACCGCGGCTGTACGTGCGGCGCGCCCTGGCGGCGCTGCGGCGGGCGGAGGCGCCGCCGCCGGACGAGCGGATACCGGCCCTGGCCGAGGCGGGCCGGCTGTTCGCCACCGCGACGATCGACGGGATGCCGGTCGAACGGTACGAGCACACCGTCGCCCGGGTCAGCGGCCTGCCCGTCCCCCTTGTGCGGGAGGCCACCCGCACCGTGGCGACGGCCCTGGCCGGCGCGTACGGCTTCGCCTGCCAGGCCCGGCCGCGCGGCAGCCGGGACCCGTCGCTCGGCACCGGCACCGCGGCGTGGATCCGGCGCGGCGACGTGCTCTCCGTGCTCGTCGCCGGCAATCACCCGGGGGTCCACAGCCAGTGGGCGGAGGCCCTGGCCCTCGGCTACCGCGTCGCCGTACGACCCTCCCGGCGCGAGCCGCTGAGCGCGCACCGCCTGGTCGGCGCCCTGCACGAGGCCGGATTCGGCACGGACACGGTCGTGCTCCTGCCCACCGACCACAGCGCCGCCGACGAACTCGTCACGGGCGGCGACCTGGCCATGGTCTACGGCGGTGACGCCGTGGTGGACAAGTACCGGTCGGGCACGACCGTCCTGGCCCACGGCCCGGGCCGGGCCAAGATCCTCGTCACCGCGGACACCGACGCCACCCGGCACCTGGACACGATCGTCGATTCCGTCGCCGCGCACGCCGGCGCCGCCTGCGTGAACGCCACCGCCGTCTTCGTCGAGGGCGACCCGGCACCGGTGGCCGAGGCCGTCGCGGAACGGCTGGCCGGTCTGCCCTCCCTGCCGCCGGAACACGAGGGGGCGGTACTGCCGGTCCAGCCGCTGGACGACGCGCGGAATCTGGAGAAGTACGTGCACGCCGAGGCCGCCGGGGCCACCGCCTGGCTGGGCGGCGACACACTCGTCGGCGACCTCGGCGACGGCTCGGCGGCGCTGCGCCCCGCGGTGTTCCAGGTGGACCGCGCCGACGCGCCGCAGACCCGGCTGGAAATGCCGTTCCCGTGCGTCTGGTTCGCGCCGTGGAGCCGTTCCGACGGCCTGGCCCCGCTGCGCGACACGCTCGTGCTCACCGCCCTCACCTCCGACCGGGACCTGGTGGCGCGGCTGCTGGCCGAGCCGACCATCCGAAACCTGCACGTCGGCGACCACCCGACGCACGTGCTGGTGCCGGGCCTGCCCCACGACGGCTACCTCGGCGAGTTCCTCATGCGGAGCAAGACCTTCACCACCTCGCCGCCGCGCTGACGTCCGCCGCGGGCGGGATCCCGCCGGAAACGCCGGGATCCCCCCCGGCTCTCGCCGGACGGGATCCCGCTCACCGCTTCCGAGGGCCGGTCACCACCGGAAAATGACCCCGCGCCAGACCCATCCGGCGCCGGTGACCGTGTCACACAGGGGGTTCTTCATCTCCCGCGAGTCGTAGGCGAACGTCTCGACCCGCTGCCGTCGGCCGTCGGGCCCCCGCTCGTACGTCCAGCGTTTGGAGACCGTGGTCGACGGCCCCCGGCTGTACTCCGCCGACACGGCGATCCTGGGGGTGCCGCCGACCCATGTCACCTCCCACTGCTCGTCGAGGGCGCGCACCTCGTGCTTCCCCGGGACCAGCCGCATCCGGATGCGATACTGCCGGTCCAGCCCGCTCCGGGCGAAGAAGGCGTGCCAGCCGGGTTCCTCCACCCGCAACTGCGCCACCAGGTCCGCCTTCTCCTTGGGCAGCGCCTCGCGTACGACGTACGGCACATCGGGCCCGTTGAGCGCGAGCAGCGCCGCCCGCAGTGTGGCGGCAGGCACCGGTACGGAACCGCCGGCCGGATACCGGGTGCCCGTGTACCCGTCCCAGAAGCGGACCACCGTTACGCCCCCTCTCCGGCGTCAGGACGCACCGTGCGCAGGAACCACTCGAAATCGCCAACGACACCGGCCTCCTGCGCCACGGTGGACGTCAGGATCAATCTGATCACCGCACGCCGGTGCGGCCCGCCCGGATCCGGCATGGCCAGGAAGACCTGAGCCTGCACCAGACCGCGGCGCGCACCGCCGGAGTCGGCCGACAGAGTCAGCCTCTGGGCCAGACCGGGGGCGTCGTCCGAACCGAACTCGCCGCGCTTGGTCACCACCACCGACTCGTCGATCTCCCGCAGCCGCCGTACCGCCTCGTCGGCCAGGTCGGACAACGCCACTTCGTCCGGCCGGACGTCGCCGTCGATGGTGATGTTGGCCGTGAACCCGGCGTCCGGTTCCGGATGGAGCGCGACGAAGGCCACGCCGGGTGCGCCGACCTCGTCGGGAGGTGCCGGTCGCCAGCCTTCCGGCAGGCTGAACTCGATCGGCACCGGAAGTGTCGTGGCCATCGCGGCCCTCCTTTCGTACAAGGACATCACCTGACCAGGCCGACAATGCCGTCCTTGAGAGCCACGGCGCCGTCCTTCACATCACCGGCCGCGTCGACCACGAAGTCCGCCGCCTTGCCGGCGGCGTGCGTCACCTTCTTCGGATCGACCGTGAACTCCAGGCCCACGCCCCCGCCGAGCCCGGGAGTGAGGTTGACCTTGGGTCCGATGTGGTACTTGCCGTCTGCCCCTTTCTCGCTGGTCCATTTCACTTCGAAGCCGCTACCGGCCGAGGCCTCGACCGTACCGCCTATACCGATACCGCCGACCTCCGCGCCTCCGGCGGCGGAGACCTTGGCCCCCTCGAACGCCTTCACACCAGCGTTGACACCTTTCGGGCCGGCACCGAAACTGCCCGACAGCTCCTCACCGGCGAACCCCTCGGCACGTCCGTACAAGCCGAGCGGCCCGCGCTCCACGCGCCCCTCGGCCAGCCCTCTGGCGCCCACCGACACCTCGCCCTTGGCGGTCACTCCGGAGTCGGTGAATCCCCAGTTCGCGGTGGCCCTGCCTCCCACGTAGCCGTCGGCGATCCCGGTGAGCTTCCATACCCCGTCGGTCGACGACCCCTTGGCCGTCGCGTGGATGAGGTCGGCGTACAGCTTGACCGACCCCTCCTTGCCGTATTTGACGCCGCTGACGGTGAATCCGGTATCGAGACCCTTCACCGACACCTCGCCCTCGGGCTTCCACTCCCGTTCCTTCTTCCCCTCCTCCGCCCAGTGCTTCTGGTAGACCTTGAGGTCACCGACGGCCTGGGCGTTGAAGCCGCGCCCCGCCAAGGAGAAGGTGCCCGTGGAGTCGGTGCCGGAGGCCAACCGCAGGGCGCGTTCGACATCCTTGTCCACTTCGTCCACCTGCCGCACGGCCTTCTTGATCGCCTGGGTCCAGGCCGTTTCGGCCTCTCGTGTCCTACGGCAGAAGCCCTCGAAGTCCGGGTCCTTCCTGGCGTACGCGTCGAGCCGGCTCCAGTCGTAGGCGGCCTTGCCTTGCGAGTCGATGAGGAAGTGCTTCTTCCGGGCATCGACGACCAGGTCCTTGACCACTTTGACCAGTGCGGTGAACTGCGTGTGAGCCTGCCGGAGCAGCGAGGCGATCGCCTTCGCCTGTTTCTGCGCCGCACTGAGCTGTTCCTGCGTGTCCTTGAACCGAGCGGACGCCGCTATGGCGGCCAGCCCCACCCACCGGCCGTCTTCCGCGACCGTCCGCACTTTGTGCGCGTAGTGGTCCTCGATCTTCTTGAACGCCTCGGCCATGGCCTCCCACTTGGCGGCCGCAGTGGTGAGCGGCTCCAGCTTCGTGGTGACGACTTCCTGATAAGTCAGCATGACGGTCCCCGCCCCCTAGTCGCCCTTGGCCTTCGTCCCGCCGTAGAACCTGCGGAGCAGCTCATTGGTCCGCTGGTCGTCGAACCCCTTCCCGGTGCGGCGGTCGAACGCGGAGAAGCCCTCCGCCGTCTTGGTCAACGCCTCCTCGTCGGCGGACAACAGCGCCTGCAGATTCCGAACCTGTCGGTCCCACTCGTCGTGAACGTTCTTGAGAGCCTTGGCTGTAGACCATCCATGCAATGCGGTACCGGCTTGAGCAGTCCCCTCCTCCGCTGTGGTTCCGGCCGTGCGGACATCGGGCCGGATGTCGTTTCTGAGCGCTTTCGCAGCCGCCTTTTTGCCCGCTTCGTTCGTCTTGAGCCTGTCCGAGCCTCCTGGGCCACTTCCGTTCGCCATGTGACCACCCCCTGTCTCTGTCGCAGCGATCAAGCGTGCTGACACAACAAGTCAGTGGGGCGATCATATGCATGACAGTTCTCGGCCAACTCGCGAACTGTTCCGACGATGACGGAGGCTCCTCGGCCGCTTCGCCCGACCCGAAAACGAAAAGATCCCGCCCGGCCTTTCGGCCGGACGGGATCTTCGATGACTGCTCCGGAACAGTCGTGTTGTCGGGTGTTCACGAGTGCGCTCAGGCTGCGATGAAGCGGGGTGGCTAAAGATCGCTTCCCAGTTCTGGACTGATCATTTCCCGTTGGGCCGGTTCCTTCTATGCTCGGCTTCGCGCTTTGGCCAGAACTGGGAGGGGGTCTCGTGCGTGGTGTTCGATGTGGGTCACGCTCTGGCGCATGGATGCTGGCGGCTGGCTTGATGCTGTCCGTGGCTGGGTGTGGTGGAAGTGAGACGGCTTCCCGCGCTGGAGCCAGTGCTACGCCGAGCGACGGGCGCCCCCACACGGCCGCCCCGTCCACCGCTGCCCACCCCGCCCCGGCCGATGATTCAGGCAAAGGCAATGGCTGCGGTCTGACCGACACCGATCAGACCCCGCCCACCAGTACGCCCAAGGACGTCACCTGGCAGATCATCAAGGGCGACGCGATGCCTACCTCACCGAGCGCCGGCCCAGGCGAGATCGAGGGCCCTATCGCCCGCTGCTACGCGCACACTCCGCTCGGCGCGCTGATCGCTGCCTCGCAGATCGGCGACCGGCTGGGCGTGGCCTCCAACCGTGAAGCGATGGAGATCCTCAAGCAGCAGGCGGTGCCCGGTCCGGGGGTGGAACGCAACCTGGCACGGTTGACCGGGCCCGAGGTGGGCGACGGCTCCGTCGACGGGCAGACAGCGGGCTTTCAGTTCGTCGGCTACACCCCCGACATGGCTGTTATCAACCTCGTCTCCCGGATGAAGGACGGCACGTTCAATGTGGCCACGTTCACGATGAAGTGGCTTGACGGGGACTGGAAGATCCAGCTCCAGGACAGCGGGGCGGACAGTTCCAGTGTCTCCCAAGTCACGAGCCTGGCCGGGTACGTGGCTTGGAGCGGTGACGCTCGGTAGCGCCCTGCCCCCGAGCCCCACGGGCTTGGGGCCTGCCCTACTCCCCGAGCCGATCTCCACGGGTCCAGCCACGGCAGCTAATGGACCGCTGTCGAGCGGGCGTTGTCATGAGGCATTGGCGATCAACGTCTGGGAGGAGCACCCGCACCCCTGTGATCTTCCACGGTCGCGCGACGCCCCATATCACCCCTGATCTGGGCGGCAGTTGTCGTTAGGGATCTTTGGCGATCACCTACTGCGATCTCAGCCGGGCTCCCCTACGGTGTGGGCGGGGTTCTGGCAGTTCTGGGCCTGGAGCCCGGACGGCGCTAGGACGATTCCAAGGGCAGGCAATGACGTCGCTGTTCGATCGGCTGGACAGGGAAGAAGCCATCGTCCGGGGTGAGCTGGCGGCTCTGCGCGAGAAGGTTGCCCAGGCGGAAGAGCGCCTGGCTCATCTGGCGATCACTCGCGTGACCCTCGCCTCCCTGGGGGCCGCGGAGGCTGAAGACAGTACCGATGAGCCGTCCTCCAACGCTCCATACGGCAGTCCTGCTGATGGCGAGGCCGAGGCCGACGCCAACGGGTCGGCGGGTGATGGGGAGGCCGCTCCTGCGGGCGAGCCTTCGGGGCCGGCGCTGGAGGAGTTGCCGCTGGAGGTGGCCCGTGAGCGGATCCTGGCCCTGCTCGCGCAGACAGGCCGGGCGGTGAAGTTGCAGGATCTGCTGCCGGCGATCGGCGAGGCTCGGGTGGAGACGACACGCGCGCGGCTGAAGGCCATGGTGAAGGAGGGACTGCTCGTCGAAGGTCCCGTGGCGTGGTTCGCGCTCAAGCCGACTGCCGCCGCGGAAGAAGTTTCGGAGGAGGTCCGGGTGGCCTGATGAGATGTCCGCCGGGTGCGGCCTCGGGCCCGCTGTGGCGGATGAGGCTGGCACCGCCGAGATCTGACCTCGGCGGTGCCGGTTGCTTGAGTCCCTAGCAAGGTGGCTCTCGCGTGTCCTGACAGTAGTGGAGATCATCCCGGTGTTGGGTGCGGAGCCACGAAATCGTCATGCCCGGTCGCAGTCGTGCGATTTCGGGCGCGAATCGAGGCTCATTGTCTGCTTCTCCGAGCATGAACGGGCCCGTCCGGCCACAGCGGCACACCGGTGAAGGCAGCCAGCCGGGCGACGGTCGCCACGTCCGGCCAGGACCTTCCGGCGAGCAGGTCTGCGATGGCTTGCCGGTTGACTCCGGAGCCGGCCGCCATCGCTCGCAGGCTCAGCTTCCGGTCCCCCATCTCCCTCGCGAGGCGGCGGGCGATCTGGCGCACGGCCTCGGCCCCGGCGTCGGGGCTGGGCGCCTCGGGCCAAGCTTCAGGGTCGTGGGTCATCTCCCGCGGGGGGCGTGCGCGGGCGCGTCCGCCGACCATGCGCGCACCGTCCTCTCTGTCGAAGTCGATCAATCTCCGGGCGGCTGCTTGTCCAGCCGCTATTCGTGGATCGTGATCCTTGATCCTCAGACTTCCGCGAAGATCGCCAGCTACCGGCCACGGGAGGCCCCGCCCGTCTGGGAAGAGGTCGCGCCGCTGGTGAGATCGGTGGTGGCGGCCACGGTGAGCTCGGTTCCCTACGACGTGGAACGGCTGCTGCACGTCACCGCCTCCCTGGCCGTCTGGGCCGTCAAGGCCGGGCACCCCAAAGATCCGGATGCCTGGCTGCGGAACGAGGTCATCGACGCGTACGTGCTCTCCCGCGCTGCCGACCTTGAGGAGTCGTCGGTGCGCACCTACCGCACGTGGCTGCTGCGGGTGCGGGACGCGCTGGCCTGGAGCGAACGAGGAGAGACCGCTCCAGTCCGCCTGCACGCCGAGCCCGCACCCCATCCTCCCTATGAGCGGGCCGACCTGGCGGCCCTGAAGCACTGGGCGGAGCATCTGCGTGGCCAGCAACGCAGCGACGCTCAGGCCCTGCTGGGCCTCGGGGCGGGATACGGGCTCCAGCCCCGGGAGGTCGCCGCCACCCTCGGGAGTCATCTTCAGTGCCGCGGTGACGCAGACGGCCCGCTGGTACACACCGGCGTCACGCGCGAGTATCCGCTGGCCGCCCGGTCCGGCTGGGAAGAGGTCCTCGAGGAGCTGGCCTGGCAGGCCGGAGGCGGATACCTTTTCCGCCCTCGCCGCACCGTCGAGTATGCCAAGAACCTCATTGGCTCCTGGTCGCTGCTGCACCAACCCCCGGAGGGTCTGCCAAGAGTGTCGGTGGGGCGGCTGCGAGCCACGTGGATCGTGCAACTGATGGCTACCGGGCTCGGCCACGATCTGATTGCCAAGGCCGCGGGCCTTGCCTCGGCCGCCTCGCTGGCCCGCTACCAGCACCACGTGCCGCCTCTCCACGACAACACCGCAGCCCGCCTTCTGCGGGATGCCAAAGCATGACCGCCCCCCGCTCCTGGCGGGACAGCAAGAAGATCAGGCACTGTCGGCCACGTCCGGCCACCGACGCTCCGTTCGCGATACCTGATTCCAAGGTCGGCCAGCTCGATACGCTGCTGCACCACAGCGGCGTACTCGGCCTCATCGATACCGAGCTGGCCGGCCGACCGGGACCAGGCGGGCTGCCAGTGCGGACCGTGTTGGTGGCCCTGCTGCTGTCCCTGCACTACCACCAGAGCGCCACCCTGGCCGATGCCTGCCGCGTCCTGCTCGACGAGCTCACCCCCACCGCCCGGGACTGGCTCGCCGTCACCGACATCGACCGGCACGATCTCCATGCCAGGCTCGCCTTCTCCCGCCGCGTCTACCGCTCCTTCGACCGGCTGACCAGCGCTCTGGATCCCTACCGGTGCGACAGACGCCGCCGCCTGCCCACTGACGAAGCCGCCGCACACGCCGCGGCTTGGGAGGACGGGGACGCCGAACACCTCAGGCGTCGCCAGCTTCTGCAGGAGATCAGCGACCGCCTGGTCCTGGTCACCGTCCGCCTGGCCCACAGACGCGGCCTGTTCAAGGGCTGGAAGGGCGACATCGGTATCGATACAACGCCAGTTCCCGCCTGGCACGACGAGCCGAAGACCCACAAGGGCCTGGCCTCTGTTGAGATCACGGCCGGATGGCACTTCTGCGGGGGCTCCACCGAGGGAATCTTCGGCCACAGCGCGACCCTGCTCGTCGCCGGGAGCCGCCGCCATCCGGCCGGCCATCCACGTGCGGGCCAGCGGGTCAGTGAGCACCCTCAGCTCGCCCTGGGTCTGGTGCTGGACACTCCTGGCAAACGGATCGGTCCCAATGCCATCCACGCTCTGGGGGTCCTGGCCCCGTTCGGGTTTCCGGCCGGGGTTCTGGCCGTCGACCGCGCCTACACCGACCAGACCACCCCTCACTTCGCCGAGCCTGCCCGCCGTCTGGGCTACCGCCTTGTCCTCGACTACAAACAAAACCAGCGCGGTGTCCAGGGCAGTGCGCCATCCGGAGCCCTCTTGGTCGATGGCTCCCTTGCCTGCCCTGCTATGCCGACCCGCTTTGCGCACGCCACCGCGGGCCTGAATGACGGCGCTGTCCGCGCCATGGACGACCAGCTCGCCGGGCTCATCGCCCAGCGCCAGCCCTTCTTCCTCAAAACCAAGCAGGCCGCCGACGCACGCGGCACCATCCGGCTTCAGTGCCCTGCCGCCGGGCCCTCGCCCTCGGTCAACTGCCCCCGCTTTCACCACGTCCACGGCACCGTCGGCGCACGGCCGAAGGCCGTGGACCTCACCAACCTCCGGGCAACCGCCGCTCACAGCGCGGCCAAGACCGCCGTCCCGATCCCAACCGCCGAGCGCCTGCGTCCCCCGCCGAAGAACGAACTGCCCCGGATCTGCCAGAAGCCGACCATCACCCTCCATCCAGGAGGCCTCGGCGCGCACGACAAGTTCCGGCAGGACTTCCCCTACCTCGGCCCCGCCTGGCACGACACCTACAAACCCATCCGGGCCAACAACGAAGGACTCAACGGACGCGCCAAGAGCCACCGCATCGACATCGGCGACCCCAAGAAACGCCTCGCCCACGGACGCGCCGCCCAGACCATCCTCGTCGCTCTGATGGTCTGCACCCTCAACCTGCAGATCCTCCACGACTGGCATTTGACCAGCGGCACCCCGCCCACACCGGAAACCGTTTTCAGCGGTTTCAAGCACGACGGCCACCTCACGCCGACCGCACACACCAGCACCGGCATACCGCCGCCGTGAC
The DNA here is from genome assembly GCF_051386555.1 of Streptomyces sp. URMC 126. Classification (NCBI taxonomy): domain Bacteria; kingdom Bacillati; phylum Actinomycetota; class Actinomycetes; order Kitasatosporales; family Streptomycetaceae; genus Streptomyces; species Streptomyces sp. URMC 126. The sequence goes on along the minus strand of NZ_JBPQTX010000023.1, from coordinate 828 downwards.
GAGCACCACACCACGCGATTTCTGAAGAGCACTTCGCCCAGCCGCACCGGCCGACCCGCCCAGCGGCGACCCCGGCATGCCCTTCGCACCCGGAATCACCCCCGAACCCGCCGCGCAGCTAGCCGAGCAGCCACCCCCAGGCCCGCCGAGTTCGGAAACCACCTCGAACAAACCCCGGAAACACGAAGATCCCGCCCGATCGGAGTGATCGGACGGGATCTCGTCAACTATCCCTGAGCGAACTCAAGAACAGTCGTGTTGTGGACCTGAGGGGATTTGAACCCCTGACCCCCTCGATGCGAACGAGGTGCGCTACCGGACTGCGCCACAGGCCCTTGCAACGAGTGAAACTCTAGCACCCCGACCGGCCAGGAAGAAAATCGCCCTTCGCGGCCCCCGGCGGCTGACCAGGGAGGGGGCGGACGGAGGTGGTGGTCACTCGTTGGCGGCGCGGGGGCGCTCGTCGTCCGCGTACTGGTCGAACAGCGGGGTGCGGCCGCGTTCGCGCGGGCGGCGGCGGGGGCGGGCGGCACGGCGGTCGTCGGCCGGCTTGCGGTCGAGGGCAGGGCCGGCGGTGCTGGAGCGGGCGGCGCTCCAGGTGTCCGGGGTGCCGAGGTCGGCGGAGTCGCCGGCGCGGGGGGCGACGGGGGCCGTGACATAGGTGGGCAGCGGCACGGGCACCGGCTCCCAGCCGTCGCCCTCGGTACCGCGGTCGCGCTGCTGGTCCACCCACTCCGCGTGGTCGGTCTGCTCGACCAGGGCGCGGCGGCCCGCGCTGGGCGAGGGGGTCGGCGGGGCGGCCGGGCCGCTCGCGGGCTCAGCCGCGGC
>NZ_JBPQTX010000022.1:0-40859 GCF_051386555.1 Streptomyces sp. URMC 126 | reverse complement strand
CGGACGGGCTGATTTCAGCCCGTCCGGCGTTTGAGGACAACCGCGCGCAGCGCGGTTTGCGGGGGTCCGGGGCTCACCCCCCGCCGTCAGGCGAAGCTCTGGCTCCGGGAGCCGTCGCAGCGCTGGAGCCGTACCGGGTCCTTCGCCGACGCGAGCGTCAGGCAGAGATCGGGCGCGGCCGCCGGGCGGAACGTTCCCGCGGACCGGGTGAAGCGCTGGTTGTCACCGCCGTGGCAGTTCCACAGCGTCACGGCGGTGCCCGCCGCGTACTTCCCGCCGGGTACGTCGACGCAGCGGTCGTGGGAGAGGGCCGTGCGCAGGGAGCCGCGCCCGGCGTCGTACATCCAGTCCTGGTTGCGGGCGCCGGTGCAGTCCCATCCGCCGACCGTCGTCCCGTTACGGGAGGCGGAGCCGTAGGCGTCGACGCAGGTGCCGGTCGCGCTGTTGCGCAGCGGTCGGTACGCGTCGTCCCACGCGCCTCCGTAGAGCTCGGGCTTTCCGGTGCTCGCGGGATCGGCGCAGCCCGCCTCGCGGTGCGAGGAGGCGTAGAAGGCGCTCAGGCAGGCCGCGAAGGCGGCGTGGCCGCGGGCGTTGGGGTGGAAGGACTGGCGGACGGAGTTGGAGTCCGGCGGGAACGGGTTGGAGAGGTCGACGTAGAGGCCGCGGGCCCAGGCGTCGTCCATGCAGACCTCGTGGCCGTGGAAGAGGCGCGAGTTGTCCAGGTAGAAGGCGCCGGCCTCGCGTGCGGCCCGGCGCATGCCGCGTTCGAAGGCGGGGACGGCGGAGTTACGGCCCCAGGCGGCGTCGGAGGTGTAGCCGACGCAGCCGCCCGGGAGCTTGCCGGGGTAGGCGGGGTTGTCCTCGAAGTCGGGGCCGATGGGGCTCGGGTAGCCCATGACGACGAGTTTGTAGTCGCCGTCGGCGTACCCCGCGTCGCGCATGACCGTACGGAGGTCGCGGACGGTCTGTTCGACCTTGGGCACCAGGCCGTCGACGCGCGCCTGCCAGCCGGGGGCGTACTTCGGTTCGCAGGTGCCCTGGAGGGTGAGGTAGCGGGTGACGCAGTCGGTCATGACCGGGCCGAACTGGAGGTCGTCGTTGGCGCCGGCGACGAGCAGGACCATCTTGACGCGGGTGTTGCGGGCCTTGACGGCCAGGTTGTCGCTCTGGACGAGCTCGTCGGCGTACTGCTTGGTGCCGCCGGTACGGATGTTGGCGGTGTTGGCGCCGGAGCAGGCGACGTTGTAGGTGACGTCGGCGGGGATCGAGGTGCGGTGGATGGCGGCGTCGGGCGAGCGGTGGCACCAGTTGTCCGGGCCGTTGGTGCCGGGCTCGTAGGTGCCGACGCCCTCGCCGGATATCTCGCTGTCCCCCAGGGACAGCAGGGAGGTCTTGCGTTCGGCGAGCGGGCGTTCGGCGGGGTCGCCGTAGAGCCTGACCGCCTCGGCGGCGCGGATCTTCTCCAGCTCGGGGCTGAGCGGGGTCGACGCGGTGGCACGGTCCGCGGCGTGCGCGGTACCGGCGGTGGCCATGGTTCCGGTCATACCGCCGAACACGGCTGCGAAAGCCGCGACGGCTGCGATGGAACAGCGCAGGGTGGGTCTGCGTGTCATGAAGCCTCCCCGATTTCTGTTGTTACTCGCGGTATTTACTGGCTGGTAGTGGCCTTCGGGAACACGCTGAACCGGACAAACGCTGTACTCCACAGGAGGTAAGTGACGATGACCGAGAGCGATCAGTACCGGATCGAGCATGACTCGATGGGTGAGGTGCGCGTCCCCGCCCATGCCAAGTGGCGGGCGCAGACCCAGCGGGCCGTGGAGAACTTCCCGGTCAGCGGCCAGCGGCTGGAGCGGGCGCACATCGAGGCGCTGGCCCGGATCAAGGCCGCCGCCGCCAAGGTCAACGCCGAGCTGGGCGTGGTCGACAAGGAGGTGGCGGAGGCGATCGCCGGCGCCGCGGCCGAGGTCGCCGAGGGGCGCTGGGACGAGCACTTCCCGGTCGACGTCTTCCAGACCGGGTCCGGCACCTCCTCCAACATGAACACCAACGAGGTCATCGCCACCCTCGCGAGCGAGCGGCTCGGCCGGGACGTGCACCCCAACGACCACGTCAACGCCAGCCAGTCGTCCAACGACGTCTTTCCGTCCTCGATCCACATCGCCGCCACGGCCGCCGTCACCCGCGAGCTGATCCCGGCGCTGGAGCACCTGGCGGAGGCGCTGGAGCGGAAGGCCGAGGAGTTCGCCGAGGTCGTCAAGTCGGGCCGGACGCACCTGATGGACGCCACGCCGGTGACGCTCGGCCAGGAGTTCGGCGGGTACGCCGCGCAGGTCCGGTACGGCGTCGAGCGGCTGCGCGCCTCGCTGCCCCGGCTGGCCGAACTGCCGCTCGGCGGCACGGCGGTGGGCACGGGCATCAACACCCCGGCCGGCTTCTCCGCCGCCGTGATCGCCGAGGTCGCGCGGGCCACCGGGCTGCCGCTCACCGAGGCCCGCGACCACTTCGAGGCGCAGGGCGCGCGCGACGGTCTGGTGGAGACCAGCGGCCAGCTCCGGACCATCGCCGTCGGCCTCACGAAGATCGCCAACGATCTGCGCTGGATGTCCTCGGGCCCGCGCACCGGTCTGGCCGAGATCAGCCTTCCCGACCTCCAGCCGGGCTCCTCGATCATGCCGGGCAAGGTCAATCCGGTGATCCCGGAGGCCGTGCTGATGGTCGCCGCCCAGGTGATCGGCAATGACGCGACGGTGGCGACGGCGGGCGCGGCGGGCAACTTCGAGCTCAATGTGATGCTGCCGGTGATGGCCAAGAACCTGCTGGAGTCGGTGCGGCTGCTCGGCAACGCGGCACGGCTGCTGGCCGACCGTACGGTCGACGGGATCACGGCGAACGTGGAGCGGGCGCGGGAGTACGCCGAGTCGTCCCCCTCCGTGGTCACGCCGCTGAACCGGTACATCGGCTATGAGGAGGCGGCGAAGGTCGCCAAGAAGTCGCTGGCCGAGCGGAAGACGATTCGCCAGGTGGTGCTGGACGGGGGGTACGTCGAGCGCGGGCTGCTGACCATGGAGCAGTTGGACGAGGCCCTGGACGTGCTGCGGATGACGCGGCCGTGACGCGGCTTTCCTGAGTTTTCCGAGAGGTCTGCGGGGTCTGCGGGGTCTCCGGGGCCGCGAGGTCCCCGAGGTCCGTAAGTTCCGCGCGAGGAGGGCGGGGTGGCGTAAGCCCCGCCCCGGCCGGCCCGGGTGGCCACCGCCCGTGCGGTACACATCACGGCACGCCCCCGGCCCCGCCCCCTAAGATCTGCGCATGGCAGCGGAGACAGCGGACACCAGGACCACCACAGGCCCCGCGGGCGGGTTCTGGGCCCCCGGCGACCGGATTCTCTGGCGGTACCGCGCCAACGCCGAGGACCGCGTGCACATCTGCCGGCCGGTGACGGTCGTCCAGGACACCGCGGACCTGCTCGCCGTCTGGGTGGCGCCCGGGACGGAGTGCGTCCGTCCCGTCCTCGCCGACGGCACACCCCCGTACCAGGAGCCCCTGGCGACCCGTTACACCAAGCCGCGGACCACGCGCGTCGACGCCTGGTCCGGCACCGGCGTGCTCAAGCTGGCCCGGCCCGGCGAATCCTGGTCGGTCTGGCTCTTCTGGGACCTCGACTGGCGGTTCAGGAACTGGTACGTGAATCTTGAGGAACCGCTCGCGCGCTGGGCCGGCGGGGTCGACTCCGAGGACCACTTCCTGGACATCGCCGTCTACCCCGACCGCAGTTGGGAGTGGAAGGACGAGGACGAGTTCGCCCAGGCGCAGCGGGTGGGCCTGATGTCAGCCGCCCGGGCCGAGGAGGTGCGGGCCGCCGGGCGGGCGGCGGTCGAGCGGATCGAGGCGTGGGGCGCCCCGTTCGCCTCCGGCTGGGAGCACTGGCGGCCCGACCCCTCGTGGCCGGTACCGGCCCTCCCGGACGACTGGGGGCGCACTCCGGCGCCCTTGAGGGCGTGAAGCGCTTGCCGTCGCCCCGCGGGGCAACCGTAGGATCGTCCTCCGCGCCCCCGTGTGTGCCGCCGACCGGCAACGCACCGGGCCCGACGGGGAAAGTGACGAACAGTCAGCAGAATCAGGCGGAAGGGCGGAGCGGTGAGCGGTGACCACATCCGGCGGGCCTACGACGACTACGCCCCCGCGGGCCTGGACCGCAGCGGGCAGGCCGAGGCGTTCGACGCCATCGGCGACCGGTACGACGAGGCGTTCCCGCACAAGGAGGGCCAGCTGGCCTCCGGCGCCTGGCTCGCGGAGTCGCTGCCGGCCGGCTCCCGGATCCTCGACGTCGGCTGCGGCACCGGCCTGCCGACGGCCCGGCAGCTGGTGGAGGCCGGGCACGAGGTGGTGGGCGTCGACCTGTCCGAGGGGATGCTCGACCTGGCCCGGGCGCACGTTCCGGGGGCGGAGTTCCATCAGGCCGACCTCGCGGACCTGCGGGACGGGCGGCTGGGCACCTTCGACGGCGTCGCCGCCTTCTTCGCCCTGCTGATGCTGCCGCGCCCGGAGATACCGCACGCGCTGCGGATGCTGCACGGGCTGCTGAGACCCGAGGGGCTGATGGCTCTCTCGATGGTGGAGGCGGACGTGGACGACTATGCGATACCGTTCCTCGGTAACACGATTCGGGTATCGGGTTACCTGCGCGACGAGTTGCGGGAGGTCGTCCGCGAGGCGGGGTTCGAGATCGTCGGGGAGAACTCGCTGGCCTACGCCCCGCTGAGCACGGACGTCCCGCCCGAGATCCAGCTCTTCCTCAACCTTCGACGCGCCGCCTGACCATGGTGCGCCCTGTGCGACCGGGCTTGACGCCCCGACGGATGGAACCCCACGCGTGACGGAGCAGACCGACTCCCACGGAGGACAGCGGAATGCCGCAGTCCGGCATAGCCCCGCGCCGACGCCCGCGCCGACGCCTTCGCCGGCCGGCGCGTCGCGCCCCCGCCCCGGCGACGCCCCCGACGACAGGCCAGGCGACCGGGCCGACGACGGCCTGCCGCTGCCGCGCGGGGCGCGGCCCGTACGGCCCGTCATGAGCGCCTCCGAGGCGGCCGGACCGCCCGCCGGCACGGGCCCCGCGGCCGGGGCGCACTCGGGCGGCGGGGAGCGGCTGCGCTTCGTCGGCGCCGCCACCCGCAGGATCGCCCGCGGCATCGACCTGGACGAGATCGTGCTGGGACTCTGCCGGGCCACCGTGCCGACGTTCGCCGACGCCATCCTCGTCTACCTGCGCGACCCGCTGCCGGTGGGCGACGAGCGGCCGGTCGGCCCCGTCGTCCTGCGGCTGCGGCGCACCGACCGGCTCCCCGAGTACGCGCGCGGCCTGGGCACGCCGGACACCGCCTGGCCGCCGGAGACGCCGGCCGGAGCGCCGTCGGGGGTGTCATCGGGGGTGCCGTCCGGGGCGCCTTCGGGGGCGCCGTCGGGGGCGCCGGAGACCGCTCGTCCCGCCCAGGCCGGTGCCGCCGGGCTGGGGCTGGAGCTCGCCGACGAGGCGGCCGAGCGCTGCGAGGTACGGATAGGCGGGCCGCTCGCGGAGGTGCTGCGGGGTGTCCGGCCCGTCTTCGGGGACTCCTCGGCCGCGCGGGCGGCCCTGCCGGAACTGCTGGGCGAGGACCGGCACGTCCCGCAGCGGCGCCGGACCATCCTCGCGCCGCTGCGCGGGCGCCGCCGCGTGATCGGCGCGGCGGTCTTCATCCGCCGCCCCGACCGGGCGGCGTTCGAGGGCGACGACCTGCTGGTGGCCGCGCAGCTCGCCACCCACACCGCGCTCGGCGTGGACAAGGCCGTGCTCTACGGCCGCGAGGTCTACATCGCGGACGAGCTCCAGCGCACCATGCTCCCCGACTCCCTCCCGCAGCCCACCGGCGTCCGGCTCGCCAGCCGGTACCTCCCGGCCGCGGAGACCGCCCGGGTGGGCGGCGACTGGTACGACGCGATCCCGCTGCCCGGCAACCGGATCGCCCTGGTCGTCGGCGACGTGATGGGCCACTCCATGACCTCCGCCGCGATCATGGGCCAGCTGCGCACCACCGCGCAGACCCTGGCGGGCCTGGACCTGCCGCCGCAGGAAGTGCTGCACCACCTCGACGAGCAGGCCCAGCGGCTGGGTTCGGACCGGATGGCGACCTGCCTCTACGCGGTCTACGACCCGGTCTCGCACCGCATCGTGATCGCCAACGCGGGCCACCCGCCGCCCATCATGCTGCACCGCGGCGGCCGCGCCGAGGTGCTGCGCGTGCCGCCGGGCGCCCCGATCGGCGTCGGCGGCGTGGACTTCGAGGCCGTGGAGCTGGACGCGCCCGCCGGCGCCACGCTGCTCCTGTACACCGACGGCCTCGTCGAGTCGCGAATCCGGGACGTCTGGACGGGCATAGAACAGCTCCGCGAGCGCCTCATCGACACCGCCCGCCTCACCGTCCCCAATCCGCCGCCGCTGGAGCCGCTCTGCGACGAGGTGCTGGGCATGCTCGGCCCGGGCGACCGGGACGACGACATCGCCCTGCTCGCCGCCCGCTTCGAGGGCATAGCGCCGAGCGACGTCGCGTACTGGTTCCTCGACCCGCGCCCGCAGACCGCCCGCCAGGCCCGCCGGCTGGCCCGCCGGGCGCTGGACCGCTGGGGCCTGACCGACCTGACCGACGCGGTGGAGCTCCTGGTCAGCGAGGTGATCACCAACGCCGTCCGGTACGCGGAACGGCCGATCACGCTGCGCCTGCTACGGACGGACGTCCTCCGCTGCGAGGTCGGCGACGACGTACCGCAACTGCCGCGGCTGCGGCAGGCACGCCCGTCGGACGAGGGCGGGCGCGGCCTCTACCTGGTCAACAAGCTGGCCCGGCGGTGGGGCGCGACCCGGCTGAGCACGGGGAAGGTCGTCTGGTTCGAGCTGGGGCTGTCGGGGGCGCCGGGGTCCTCCACCGTCAATGAGTGAAGGGCGGCGCTCCACAGCCCGTGTCCGGGTACGGGCCGTGGACGTCGACCGCGACGCGGTTCTTGGCCACGCTTCCCGACACACAAGCGGTAGCGCCCACTCCGAAGGAGAACTCGGAGCCTTCTTCCCGCGCTCCGGACCGCGCCGGCCGTAGCCGGTTCACGGACAGGACGGACGGGCCGACGAGGCGCCCGAGCGCCGTCCGTACCGCCGCCGGGCCGACGTCGCCGCGACGGCGTGACGCGTCGAGCGCCTTCTCCGCCTCCGCCGCCTTCGCCCGCGCGTCCTTCTCGTCACGCGGGTCCATCGCGGCGGCCCGGGTGACGCGGGAATTGTCCGCGTGATTCGGCGGCGCGTCCCCTGGGGGCGTCCCTTGGGGTGTCCCTTGGGAGGACGTCGTGGGCGCGTCGTGACCGTTCATGTTCTTGAACAGGTCGTCCTCGTCGACTGCCCCGCACCCCGTCACCATGAGGGCGGTCACCACGGCGACGAGGGCGCCGATTGTCCGTCGTGCCGGTGCGTGCTGCGACATACGGCCAGTCTCCCCTCTCGGGCGGGCGGCGTTCATGAGTACCCGTACTCAATTACGGTTTCCGCATGCGAAAGGACCGGGCCCCGCTGCCGCGAAACCCGGTCCCTCAAGCGCCGGCCGGGTGGTCCCGGCCTCGTGCGACGGGCTAGAGACCCATGCCGGCCATCGTGCTTTCCAGCGCGTCGGCGTAGAGCCGGGCCCCACCGATCTTCGGGTGGAACGACTGGGCCGAGAGGCCGTACTTCTCGGTGATCACCCGGGAGTACTTGCCGATGATCGGGAAGTCGTCCAGCGGCTCGTCGGAATCCACGAGCGTCTTGACCACACCGTGGACGGTCTCCGGGTCACCACAGACCGTCTTCCCGGCGAAGTTCTCCTTGGGGTTGGAGAACCAGGCCTGGACGCCGTCCTTCCTGACGTCGTCGACCGCGCTCCCCATCGCGCCGGACAGCGTGTCCGCGACGGTGTTGAGCCACGCGGAGGAATCCTCGGACAAGCCGAACGAGACGCCGAATTCGAAGCGCAGGCACTCGCCCTTCTTGGAGATCAGCGGCGGATACCCCATGAGCACGATCTTCGCGTTCGGGGCCTTGGCGTGTATCTCCTTCAGCGTCTTGGCGATATCGGCGCGGACCACCTCGTTGATGATTCCGGGAATGGCCTCCTTCAGGGGCTTCCCCACGAATTTCCGGTCCCGGCCCTCGACGCGCCGGTCCGTGTCGCCTTCTCCGAAACCGTCGTCCTCGCAGCTGGACGAGCCCATCTTGATCAGGCACTTCTGGATGACCGCCGCGAAGCGGGCGTCGTTGCCGCCGATGCTGATCGTGACCAGGGACGTGTTCTGGTCGAGGTATCCCTTGTCGAGCTGCGGCAGTTCACCGCCGTTGCTCTGGACCTCGCCATAGGGGAGCACGTTGTACGTACGGGCGCCCGAGCAGGCGATCAGGTGGTAATCCAGCGACGGATCGCGCTGGTCGGCGCGGGACCCGTTGGACGCCCCACGGCCCGGGATGGTCGCCTGCCGCGACCAGGCCTGGGTGGACCGGTGGCAGGCGTCGCGTGCCGAGGAGTTCTGCTTGTCCCGGAAATTGGTCTCCGGGTAGTAGTCCCGGTTGCCTTCCGAGGCGCCTTCACCGGACGAGTAGGAATCGCCCATCGCGACGACGAAGTCCTTCGGCTTGCCCGGCAGCGGCTGGAAGGCCACGGAATCCCAGGCGACGTCCTCCTTGCCGACACCGTCGTCCGTATCCGCTTCCAGGGTCACGGTCGGAGTGCCGGTGAAACGGAAGACACCCAGGTCGACCCAGCTGTTCTTGCCGATGCGCTGCGGCTGCACCCGCTTGGGGCTGGTGGAATCGGTTCCGCCCACGACGTACCTGGCCTGCCGGGTGTGCGCGCCGTGGTCCGGAATGTGGGTGTACACCCGCATCCAGCCGCGCTGGGACGAGTTCAGCGTCCATTTGCCGCTGACGGCCATGCGCTTGCCCTCGGCCGTCGCCTTCCAGCGGGTGTGGGCGAACCAGAAGTGGTTGCCGTTGCCGGCGCCGATCTGGTGCAGGTCGACTCTCGCGTTGTCGCTGCCGAAGTCGAAAGCGAACGACCCCTGCGAGGACACGGCTCCGCACCCGCGTGACGGTGATCCTGCCGGCACCGTGCCGTTGGGCAGGTCGTCCACGATCAGCGAACCGGCGGGGAGACCCGTGTTGCAGCGCGGCGGGTAGGAGTCCGCGTCCGGCTGCTCGGGATAGGTGTCGTCGAAGCGGTGCACCGGATTGCCGCACTGGGCGAGGACCGTGCACTCCTTCCATTTCGCCGGACGGTTGTACCAGCACTTCAGGTACAGCGGGTTCTTGGTGTCGGGGTCACCGGGCAGCAGGCACGGCCCCTTGCCGGTGGCGTTCGACGCGTCCGTGCCGATGGCCGACGGATTGCAGTCGTTGCTGCCGTCGCAGAACAGGCCGATCGGCGGCTTCGCCGCGGTACGGGCTTCCTTGCTGTTCCACCACGCGGCCCGGTAGCCGGGCTGGAAGTCCCCGGGCTTGGCCATCGCCGAGATCGGCCGGGCGGCCCAGCCGATCACCTTCTCCTCGTAGGGCCAGTCCTGGGGATGAGCCGCGTGGCTGTAATCGTCGGTGCCGTCCGGCTTTTCCAGGAAAGGAGTGCGGTTCTCCTTCCACAGCGGGTTGGCGGGATTGTTCGTCCAGCCGACACCCCACTTGCCGTTCTCCGGGCTCGACTTGGGGTGGTAGCCCGCGTTGTACGCCCACAAGGCGTAGAACCAGTTCTCGATGTACTTGGGACTGCCGTCATTGATGACGAGGCCGTCCTTCTGGGTGGAGTTCCACTTCTCGATGAGGATGTTGACACCCGCGGCGATGTTCGCGGCGTAGTCCAGCGCCACGGCCTCCTGCTGCACCGTGGTCTTGGGCTGCTCGATCTTGTTGCCGTTCTTGTCTGTCTTCTCCTTGCCGTGCACCCGCATGCCGTCGGTGACCTGCGTGATGCCGTAACCGCAGTCGGCCTCTTTGAAGTCGATGGCGAACGGGTCGGCCTGGTTTCCGTCGGCGGAGTACTTGACCCCGTAGAAATTGCCGATGAGGGAGTTGCCGGTGGCACCCGGCACCACGAAGCGGGTGGCCTGCCACATGTTGGATTCCTGCGCGGTGATGCCGAGCATCACCGTCGCGGGTACGTGCCAGTCGTCCCCCTTGCCGCCGGCCAGCGGCGTCAGGGGAAACAGCGACTGCGGCGCGTACGCCGCCATGCCGGTGTTCTTCCAGTTCGCCGGACGGGTGGCGCCCTTGTTCAGTTTGCCGACGACCGCCTGGTCGACGGCCCACTCGATCTGGCGCGGCGTCGGCTGGAACGCCTGCTTCCGCGGGTCGTTGCGCGGCACGGAGCAGTAGCGGTCGGGCTCGACCGTACCGCCCGCGACGGAGCGTCGGGACGCTCCGCCGCCCTGCGCCGCGAGCGCGGGCGACGGGGCGCCTCCCGCCCGGAGGGCGGGCTTCCCGCCGATCGGGTCGCCCGCGGGCGGGGCGTCCAGCTCGATCGCCTTACCGGTGTCCAGGGCCTTCACCGTGGTCCGCACGGTGCGCTCTTCGAGTGCCTCTTCGGGCCGGATGCGGGAGTCCTTGCCGTCAGCCCAGCGTGAACTGACCGCCGCCCGCCCCTGGCTGGACACCCGGGCGTCCTTGTCGATTCCGCCGGGATTGTGCAGCGGGCCCTCGGCACGGCCCTTCGTCGCGGCCTTGCCGGTGACGTACACCTGCCCGCCCGGGGAGGCCGACAGGTCGAACTCCGTCAGCTTGCCCTGGGCGAGGACCGCCGGTTTGGTGTCCTTCTTCGGCTTGCCGAGTTCGTTCGCGCCCACGCGCGAGACGGTGGCGGTCTCCGCGGCCGGGGCGGCGGTCGCGGTCGCGGTCCGCCGGGGGCCGGAGGCCGCGGGCGTGCGGTCGATGAAGGTGACGCCGCCGTCCGCGTCCGCCTTGAGCTGGAACGGCCAGGCCCTCGTCGTGGCGACCGGGCGCACCTTGCCGTCCTTGACCGTGACGATGTGCGGCCCCGAGGCGCCGACGACGCCGTGTCTGGTGGGGATCGCCGACGTGACCTGGCCGGCCACCGTCTGTTTCTCGCCGATCCGACCGGTGGCGGCGTCGACCGTGACGAGACGGGTCTGGTTCTTGTCCGCCTTGTCGTCCGACAGCGCGGTGAACACGGCCTGGTCGCCATGGCCGCAGCCGGGTGAGAAATAGCCGAGCGTGGCCTGGAAGGGAAGCTTGGTGACCTTTCCGGCGGCCAGGTCGACGACCGCGGTGAAGGCACCGCGCGACATCAGCTCGGGTTTGTTGGTGAACGTCCGCGGCGCGTAGGCGACGGCCGCGTAGGCGCCCGACGCGGTCACACAGGCGTTGCCGATCCAGGTGTCGGTGTCGAACCCCGTCTCGGACAGGGACGCCGCCGTCCGCCAGGCGTAGCCGTTCTTCTCGTCCGCGACCATGAGGTGGAATCCGGTGCCGTCACCGGAGGTGGTGAAGGCGCGGTCGCGGGAGTCCTTCCAGTCCTTGCCGAGCAACTCCGCCCGCTTCTCCACCGGTACGGCGGGCGCTTTCTCACCGTCCTTGCCGTTGCCGGGCCCGGCGGGCGCCGACCAGCCGTCGGCGCTTCCGGGGGGCGGCGTGGCCCCCGCGAACGCCTGGGTGGTGCCGACGCCGGCGGCCAGCGCCATGGCCACGGCGAATGTCACGGGTATGCGCGTGCGTCTCCACAGAATGCGTATCACTCTCGGTCCTTCGCTGGGATGGGGAGAGAAACGTCCCTGCACCGGGACATGGGAAATCACGCCCCGAAGGGCGCGCAGGAGAATGCCGAGCGGGGCCTCGGCCTGTCGCTCAAGGCCCCGCAAGGGAAAGTGGTCTCGACCGTCGTTCAGAAAGACGCCGAGCCCACGCTTCCGTCAAGTGAACAGAGGTACCGTGGAACGGTCCGGGTTCTCAGGACGTAGGCGGAACGTTCAGCGGGCCTCACGCGCCCGGAACTCCGCCTGTGAATCGGCACTTGCCTCTACCGGGTAACCCGAACCCCTCGGGCATACGACGTACGACGTCGAGTCCGGGTCGGTCCAGTGCCCGAAATACCAGCCATTCACTTTACTGCACCGCACAGCGGGACGAAATGCAATGGATTTGCAGTAGGCGACGGCCTTGTCTCCGTCGATCCATGCCGAGCACCTACTGCCGTTCACACTCAGGGTGACACCTCCGATTTCCTGGCGGTCAGCCGTGACCGTCTCCGCGGAGGAGATGCCGGCGGACGCGAGCACAGCGGCCCCCGTCGCTACCGATACCGTCACGGCACGAACCTTGTTTGCCCAACTCATGGCCTTCTCCTTCGTCTTGAAGGCGAACACCGGAGATCATTCCCGCGGGGAGAAGGCAGGCGCCAGGCGCTATCCCGCCACGTTGCTTTTCAGCCGCGCGGCTCGGGGCCGGCACAGGACCGGAAGTGATCGTTTCCGTCGCGCCACCCATGGGAGGTGTTACGGGAAAAGACACCTTTTAAGGGCGCTATGGCGGCTATTCGAGGCACGAGAGAACGGCGCCGCGGCTCCCCTTCCGCGCAACTCAGGAGCAGGCGGGCGCGGTCGGAGCGACGTGTCCGGGCGGGCGGCGGGGCGGAGGGCGCGCGGCAGTACCCAGAGCCGCCCTCAGGTATGCCTGATTCCGGCCGGCTACGGCCCGGCACCCGGCCTTGGCGACCGTACGGCTCGTGGCCGGGATGTGACGTCGCGAGCGGGTGGTTCTCGTGCCCCGCGGACAAAAAGCGGACAAAAAAGCGGCTGCCGTGCCCCCTTGAGGCACGGCAGCCGCTCGGCTCCGCTACGGCAGGTTCAGCCCGTCGTCTCCACCCGGGCCACCCGGGCCACCGGGGTCACCGGTGTCACCCGGACCACCGGTGTCCGGCGGCTTGGGGCGGCCGGTGTGCGGCGGCTTGGTGACGGGCGGCTTGGGCGGAAGCGTGTGCTTCGTTTCCTTGTCGCTGGGCGTCTTCGGCGTGCTCGGCGTGTTCTTGGTCGGCGGCGGCGTCGACGGCGCCTTCGTGGTGGGCGGCGGCGTCGTCGGCGGGGCCGTCGTGGCCGGCGGGGCCGTGGTGGCCGGCGGGGGCTCGGCGGTGGCGGCGCCGTTCTCCGTCTGCAGGTCGAACTTGGCTTCGGCGTTGTCGCCGAGGGCCGCGTCCGTGTAGGCGGACCAGATCTCGGCGGGGAAGCTGCTGCCGCCGATCCGGTCCCTTCCGCCCGCGCCGTACAGCGGCACGTGGTCCTTGCCGGACTCGCCGTAGACGGCGACGATCGTGGTCAGCTCCGGCGTGTAGGCCGTGAACCAGGCGGACCGGTCCTCCTCGGACGTACCCGTCTTGCCCGCCACCTCGTAGCGCGAGTTCTTGACCAGGTTCGCGGTGCCGTCGTCGCTCTCGACCACGCTCTTGAGGACGGCGGTGACGCCGTCGGCCGCGTCGCGCTTGAGGACTTCTTCCCTGCCCGAGGTGCTCGGCAGGTCGATGTCCTGGCCGTTGCGGCTGATGGACTGGATGATGCTGGGCTCGACGCTCTTCCCGTGGTTGTTCAGGGTGGCGTAGGCGGCCGCCATGTGCAGCGGGCTCTGCGACATGGCCCCGAGCGCCATGGCCGGGTGGGCGCCGAAGTCGTTGGCGTTGCCGTTCATGCCCAGGGCGACGGCGGTCTCCTTGACCTTGTTCAGGCCGACGTCCACAGCCATCTGCGCGAAGACCGGGTTGATCGACTTCTGCATCCCGAACTCGACGGTGACCGGGCCGTAGCTGCGCTGGTCCTCGTTCTCGGGGTGATAGCCGTTGGCCCCCGGGCCTTCGATGACGTGCTCGTTGTCGCCGTTGTAGATGGTGTTGGCGTTGATCGGCTTGCCGCCCTGGGTCTTCGAGCCGTTCGTCAGGGCCGCGGCGTAGATGAAGGGCTTGAACGTCGAACCCGGCTGGTAGTCCTCACGGGTGGCGTTGTTGATCTGGTGCTGCTGGAAGACCTTGCCGCCGTACATCGCGACGATCTTTCCGGTCTTCGGGTCCACGGAGACGGCACCCGGCTGGACGGCCCGGTCGACCTTGCGGGTCTTCGGGTCCAGTCGGCTCCACAGTTTGTCGTCGACCGCCTTCTCCAGGGCCGCCTGGCGCTTGGGGTCGATGCTCAGCGTGATGGTGTAACCACCGGCGCCGATGTCCATCCCCTTTTTCTTGAGGATTTCCGAGGCCTGCTCCTGGGCCAGGTGGTAGAGGTACCCGTTCTGGCCCTTGAAACCGGTGTCCGCCTTCGGCCTCTTCACCGTCGGGAACTTCATGGTCTGGCGCTTGTCCTTGGCCAGCCAGTTCTTCTCGACCATCTTGTCGAGGACGTAGTTCCAGCGCTGGTGGGCGAGCTTCTTGCCCGTCTCCGAGCCGGTGATGACGTCGTACTGGCTCGGCGCCTGGAGCAGGGCGGCGAGGTACGCCGACTCCTCTATCGTGAGCTTGGAGAGCTCCTTGTTGAAGTAGGCGTGGGAAGCGGCCTGGACGCCATAGGAGTTGCGGCCGAAGTAGCTCGTGTTCAGATAGCCCTCAAGGATTTTCTCCTTGGACATCTTGTTCTTGAGCTTCAGCGAGATGATCAGCTCGGTCACCTTACGGCTGACGGTCTGTCGCTGGTCGAGGTAGTAGTTCTTGACGTACTGCTGGGTGATCGTCGAACCACCCTGCTTGCCCTCGCCCATCACCGTCTTGACGATGCCGCGCGTGGTACCCATCAGGTCCACGCCCGAGTCGTCCCAGAAGTCCTTGTTCTCCGCCGCGATGACGGCGTTCTGGACGTTCTTGGGGATCTTCGAGAAGTCGACCATTTCGCGGTTGAACTCGCCGTCCCGCTTGATGGTCTTGCCGTCCGGCAGCTTGTAGATCGTGGCCTGTGCCATGGCCGCGTGCTTGCCGTCCTCCGGCACGTCCACGTACAGGTACAGCGCCACGAAGGCGCCCACCCCCAGGGCTATCAGCCCGAAGAAGTACGCGAGCAGCTTCTTCCAGGTGAAAAAGCGACGTATACCGGTCTTTTTGGGCTTCTTGCCCTTGGCGCTGCGGGCACTGCCCTTCTGCGCCCGTCGTGCTTCGGCTCGACCCATCTCTCCCGTAGCTCCACTCTGTCCGCCCCCAACCAGCTCACGAAGCTAACACCGCAAGTGTGACCAAAGGCCCATCGATCAAGGGTTTGGCGCACGTGACATATAGCACCCCGGAGGACGGAACCCGGGTGCGGCGCGATGCGGGAAACCGTACAGGGAGATAAAGTGATATCAGTTTGCTAGACACCATCCAGGGGGAGAGCCATGCCCGAAGCGCCCATCGACACCGCCGTCGACACCACCACCGCGCCCGCGTCCGGGGCGCCCCGGCCACCCGTCCACGAGGTGCCGGCCAAGGACATCGGGGGCGGACTCGCCCTGCTGCTGGGGCTGGTGGGACTGCTCGCCGGTGTGGGGCTGGTCGTGCTGGGCGCGGGTTTCGGGGCGGACGGGAACAAGGGGGCCGCCGGCGCTCTCATCGCCGCCGGGGTGGTCATCGGCCTCGGCGCGATCATCGCCATGTGCGGGCTGAACACCATCGCCCCCGGTGAGACCCGCGTCGTCCAGCTCTTCGGCCGCTACCGCGGCACCATCCGCACCGAAGGCCTGCGCTGGGTCAACCCGTTCACCAGCCGGGAGAAGATCTCCACCCGGGTGCGCAACCACGAGACGGCCGTACTGAAGGTGAACGACGCCTACGGCAACCCGATCGAGCTGGCGGCGGTCGTGGTGTGGCGGGTCGAGGACACCGCCCAGGCGATGTTCGCGGTGGAGGACTTCCAGGAGTTCGTCGCCGTGCAGACCGAGGCGGCCGTCCGGCACATCGCCATCGAGTACCCCTACGACGCCCACGACGAGGCGGCGCTGTCGCTGCGCGGCAACGCCGAGGAGATCACCGAGAAGCTGGCCGTCGAGCTGCACGCCCGGGTCGCGGCGGCGGGCGTCCGGATCGTCGAGTCCCGGTTCACGCACCTCGCCTACGCTCCGGAGATCGCCTCCGCGATGCTCCAGCGGCAGCAGGCCGGCGCGGTGGTGGCCGCCCGGCAGATGATCGTCGAGGGGGCGGTGGGCATGGTGGAGCAGGCCCTCGCCCGCATCAACGAGCAGGGCATCGTGGAGCTGGACGAGGAGCGGAAGGCGGCGATGGTGAGCAACCTGATGGTGGTGCTGTGCGGGGACCGGGCCGCACAGCCCGTCCTCAACACCGGCACCCTGTACCAGTGACGGACGACCTTCCCCCGCAAGGACGGCCGCGGCAGCGCAAGCAGGTGCTGCTGCGGCTCGACCCGCTGGTCCACGACGCGCTCTCGCGCTGGGCCGCCGAGGAGCTGCGCAGCGCCAACGCGCAGATCGAGTTCCTGCTGCGCAAGGCGCTGGCCGAGGCGGGCCGGCTGCCCCGGAACGTAGGCGCCCTCCGCCGGCCCGGGCGTCCGGCCGCGTCGGAGGGGCGGGCGGGACGGGAGGAACCGGAGGGACGGCGGGGAACCGACGGCGGCGGTTGAGGCGTCCGAGACTTCGGGACCCCGTTCCGGAGCGGGCCGTGGCACCGGCCCTCCCCGCCCCCAGGCCGCCGCGAGCGCTCTACACCATGTCTATACATTTCGGGTATAGACCTGTTGTACAGTCGCGGGCATGTCGATCGGACACACCCTGCTCGGTCTGCTGGAATCCGGCCCGCGGCACGGTTACGACCTGAAGCGGGCCTTCGACGAGCACTTCGGCCACGACCGGCCGCTGCACTACGGCCAGGTGTACGCGACGATGTCGCGCCTGCTGAAGAACGGGCTCGTCGCGGTGGACGGGATCGAGCAGGGCGGCGGTCCGGACCGCAAGCGCTACGCGATCACCCAGGCCGGTGTCGCCGACGTCGCCCAGTGGCTGGCCCGGCCCGAGAAGCCCGAGCCATACCTCCAGTCGACCCTCTACACCAAGATCGTCCTCGCCCTGCTGACCGGCCGGAGCGCGGCCGGGCTGCTCGACGCCCAACGGGCGGAGCACCTGCGGCTGATGCGCGGGCTGACCGAGCGCAAGCGCTCCGGCGGCCTGGCCGACCAGCTGATCTGCGACCACGCGCTGTTCCATCTGGAAGCCGATCTGCGCTGGCTGGAAGTGACCGCCGCCCGGCTCGACCGGCTCGCCGAGGCGGTGGGCGCGTGATACCCGCCGGCTCCCTGCTGAGCGCCGTCGGCCTGCGCAAGGCGTACGGCCCGACGCGCGCCCTCGACGGCGCCGACTTCTCCGTCCACCCGGGAGAGGTCGTCGCCGTCATGGGCCCCTCCGGCTCCGGCAAGTCGACGCTGCTGCACTGCCTGGCCGGCATCATGCGGCCGGACGAGGGCGTCGTCACCTACGACGGCCACCGTCTGACGGACCTGCCCGACGCCGAGCGGAGCGCCCTGCGGCGCGGGGAATTCGGCTTCGTCTTCCAGTTCGGCCGGTTGGTACCCGAGCTGACCTGCGGGGAGAACGTGGCCCTGCCGCTGCGGCTGTCCGGCGTCCGGCGCAAGGAGGCCGAGGCCAGGGCGCTGCACTGGCTGGAGCGGCTGGAGGTCGCCGACATCCGCGGCCGGCGCCCCGGCGAGGTGTCCGGCGGCCAGGGGCAACGGGTCGCCGTCGCCCGCGCGCTCGTCACCACGCCCCGCGTGATCTTCGCGGACGAGCCGACGGGCGCTCTCGACACCCTCAACGGCGAGCGCGTGATGGAGCTGCTCACCGCCGCCGCCCGGGAGACCCGCGCGGCCGTCGTGCTCGTCACCCACGAGCCGCGGGTCGCCGCGTACTCGGACCGCGAGGTCATCGTCCGGGACGGCACGGTCCGGGACATGGCGGGAGTCCTGTGACGGAAGGGAAGCCGGCGACCGATCCTGCGACGGAAGGGAAGCCGACGGCCGATCCCGTGACGGCCGGGAAACCGACGGCCGGCGGGACGGGAAGCGTCCCGCCGTACGCGGGCCCGGCCCCGCACGGCACACCGCGCCCCACCGGCCCCCGTGGCCCCGCCCGTTGGCTCCGCGATCTGTGTCTGGGCGCCCGCTACGCCATCGCCGGCGGCCGGGAGGGGCTGCTGCGGGCCGTGTGCACGGCGGTCGGCGTGGGGCTCGGCGTGGCCCTGCTGCTGCTCGTCGCGTCCGTCCCGTCGATGCTCGCCGACCGGCACGCCCGGGAGACGGCCCGTTCGGTGGGCGTCACCGGTGAGTTCCGCGACCCGGCCGAGCCGGACGCCCGGCGCGGCCCGGACACCCTGCTCTACCAGGAGGTCCACACCGACTTCCACGACCGGCCCGTCACCGGCGGGCTGCTGGCGCCGGACGGGCCGGACGCCCCCCGCCCGCCGGGTGTGGACCGGATCCCGGAGCCCGGCGAGATGGTGGTCTCCCCCGCGCTCGCCGCGCTGCTGGCGTCGGACCGGGGAACGCTGCTGCGCGACCGGTTCGCCGCCTACCGGCCGGTCGGCGTCATCGGGGACGCGGGGCTCATCGGCCCCGACGAGCTCTTCTACTACGCGGGCAGCGACCGGATCCGCCCGGCCACGGGCGCGAAGCGCGTCGACCGGTTCGGGTACGACGAGCCGGACGTGCCGATGAACCCGGTCGTCGTGGTGCTCAGCGTCCTCGCGTGCGTCGTGCTGCTGACGCCGGTCGCGGTCTTCGTCGCCACCTCCGTCCGGTTCGGCGGCGCCGGGCGCGACCGGCGGCTGGCCGCGCTGCGGCTGGTCGGCGCGGACCGGCGGATGGTCCGCCGGATCGCGGCCGGCGAGGCGCTGACCGGCGCGGTGCTCGGGCTGGGCGTCGGCGCGGCACTCTTCCTGTGGCTCCGCGAGTACGCCCGCGACCTCACCCTTCGCGACATCGCGGTCTTCCCGTCCGACGTCACGCCCGCTCCCTGGGCGGCGGTGCTGATCGCCGTCGCGGTGCCGGCCTGCGCGGTGGCGGTCACCCTGTTCACCCTGCGCGGCGTCGCCGTCGAACCGCTGGGGGTGGTCCACGGCACCGCGCCCCGGCGGCGCCGGCTGTGGTGGCGCCTGCTCGTCCCGGCCCTGGGGGCCGTCCTGCTCTCCCCCGCGCTCGGCCGGGTGACCGGCGTACTGCCGGGGCTGTCGGAACTGCCGCTCCCGACGGTCCCGCCCGTCCCGCCGGGCCTTCCGGTCGACGCCTGGCAGGTGGCGGCCGGTGCCGCGCTGCTGCTGCTCGGCGTCACGGCGCTGCTGCCGTGGGCCGTCGAAGCGTTCGTCGCCCGGCTGCGCGGCGGCCCGCCGTCGTGGCAACTAGCGGTGCGGCGCTTGCAGTTGAACAGCGGCCCGGCGGCCCGGGCGGTCGCCGGCATCACCGTGGCGGTGGCCGGGGCCATCGCCGTACAGACGGTCCTGACCGGTGTACGCGGACACCTCGACGACTCCCCCGAGGCGATCGCGAACCATTCCCGGCTCGTCGGCTCGCACGTGGTCGGCTCCCCGCGGCAGGTCCACGACTGGGTGGACCGGCTCCGGCGCACCGAAGGCGTGCGGGCGGCGGCCGGTTACGTGGAGCGCTACATCGAGAAGGACGGCGAGCCCGACACGGTCACCACCGTCGTCGTCGGCGACTGCGCCACCCTCGCCGAACTCGCCGACATCGGCTCCTGCCGCGACGGCGACACCTTCCTCGGCCGCTCCGGCGGCCCCGGCCGCGCCGAGGCGTTCGGGCCCGGTACCAAGGTTCTCGTCAGCCCGTATACGGAGGGCTCGGCGCGTCCGTACCGCTGGACCGTCCCCGACTCGGCGCGGGTGGTGCGCACCCGGGAGGACCCGACGGGTGAGCACCCCGACGGCGTCCTGGCCACTCCCTCGGCCGTCGACGCCTTCGCCCTGCCCGACGCCAGGACCCGGCTGGCCGTGCAGACCGAGCCGGGCGACCCCGACGCCATCGAACGGGTCCGCAACACCGCGGCCGGCATCGACCCGGCGCTCCGTATCGGGCGACTGGGCGGTGTGGTGAAGGAGGACAACCACTCGCTGGTCCACCGCGGGCTGCTGCTTGGGGCGGTGGGCGTGCTGGCCCTGATCGGCGCGGGCCTGCTCGTCACCACACTGGAACAGCTGCGCGAACGGCGGCACACGCTGGCCGCCCTCGTCGCCGTCGGCACGCCCCGCCGCACGCTGGCCTGGTCGGTGCTGTGGCAGACGGCGGTTCCGGTGCTGCTGGGCACGGCCGTCGCCGTGGCCGGCGGCCTGGCCCTGGGCTGGGCCGTGCTGCGGCTGACGGACGCGCGGGTGGCGGACTGGTGGGCGTTCCTGCCGGTGGCGGGCGCGGGCGTGGGCCTCATCGGCCTCGTCACGCTCGCCACACTGCCGGTGCTGCTGCGGATGACGCGGCCGGAGGGGCTGAGGACGGAGTAGCGGGCGCTTTTACCACAGGTCAGGCCGTATTCCTCGGGCTGCTTCCCCCCCCCTGCGGGTGAACACACGCGCGAAGGAACGGGACGGCCGTACCGCCCTACGATGATGGTCTCGACACCGGCCGCCAGGAGGCACATGATGTCCGCCGCAGCAATCGAGCGCCCCTGCGATCACGACGAGCCGACCCTGCTGGAGGAGGCCGAGCAGCTCGCGGAACAGCTCCCCGGCCACCGCGTCGAGGTCCTGGGGGGACAGATCACCGTGACACCACCGCCCGACATCAAGCACGCGTGCTCTCTGACCGGTCTGACCTTCGACTTCCAGGCAGCTGACACCGACGAGACCTGCGTGGTGCAGAACGTGAGCGTCTGGCTCCCCGACGGACCGTACGACTACGCCATCCCCGACCTGGCCGTCGTCGACGCCGACGCGGACGAGCACGCCGTCGAGTCGACCTACTACGACCCCGCCGTCTTCCGCATGGTCCTCGAAGTCACCTCGACCAACTACGCCCAGGACGTGCGGACCAAGGTCGTCGCCTACGCGATCGCCAAGATCCCGGTCTACGTCATCGTCGACCGGAAGAAGCAGCGCCTGCACGTCCTCACGGACCCGTTCGCCAACGAGTACCGCAACCACCGCGTCTACGCGCCCGGCGAGCGTGCCGTGCTCCCGGATTCCATCGGCGCGACGATCGAACTCGACGTCGAAGCCGTTCTCAAGAAGGCCGGTCGGCGAGGCTGAGCCCCGCTCACCCCACGATCCGTACCGGCAGCGAGCTCAGCGCGTCCCGCAGCGCGTCCGCGAACTCCTCGAACTCGCTCTGCCGCGCCGCGCCCGAGCGCATGGCCAGGGCGATCCGGCGGGAGGGCGGGGGCGCGGCGAAGCAGCTGGTGGCGAGGCGGTCGCTGCGGGCGGTCTCGACGCGGACGGCCGTGCGCGGCAGCAGGGTGACGCCGAGCCCGCCGCCGACCAGCTGCACGAGGGTGGACAGGCCGGAGGCGCTGGTGGCCACGGGCGCTCCGGTGGCGCGGCCGGCCTCGCGGCAGACATCGAGGGCCTGTTCGCGCAGGCAGTGGCCCTCGTCGAGCAGCAGCAGGTCGAGGTCTCGCAGGGCGCTGCGCGGGACGTCGGTACGGCCGGCCAGTTCGTGGTCGCAGGGGGTGACCAGGACGAAGTCCTCGTCGAACAGCGGCATCTCGGTGACACCGGGCGCGCCGAGCGGCACCGCGAGCAGCAGCAGGTCCAGGCGGCCCTGGGTGAGGCCGTCGAGGAGGGACGAGGTCTGCTCCTCGTGCACCTGGAGGTCGAGGTCGGGGTAGACCTCGTGGACCAGCCGGAGCACGGTGGGCAGCAGGTACGGCGCCACGGTCGGGATCACACCCAGTCGCAGCACGCCGGTGAAGGGCGCCCGCGCGGCCTCGGCCTCCTCCATGAAGTCGCCGACGGCGTCCAGGACGGTACGGGCGCGCGCGGCCAGCCGTTCACCCGCCGGGCTGAGCAGTACTCTCCGCGTCGTACGCTCGAAGAGCTGAATTCCCAGCGACTCCTCCAGGGCCGAGACGGCCCCCGAGAGCGCGGGCTGGCTCATCGAGATGGCCGTGGCGGCGTCCCGGAAGTGCAGGTGCTCGGCGACCGCCGCGAAGGCTCTGAGCTGGGCCAGACTGGGCTGGCGGGGACGGCCGGACGACGCTTTCGCGCCACCCGGACGGGTGGTCTGCTCCTGGGGTTCGGCGCTCCGGGCGGCCCGGTTCCGCGGTATGGACGACTCCATCGATAACCACCTCCGATCAACACCAATCAGTCTAACTATTTCCGCTATCAATGCCTCCTGTGGCAGGGTGGATCACGTCCAACCCCGCAGAAAGTCCGCAACCAGGGACTTTCTTCGCTGCAAGGAGAGCGCGTGCTCACTGTCGGTGACAAGTTCCCCGAGTTCGACCTGACCGCCTGTGTGGACCTCGACGCGGACAAGGCTTTCGCGCAGATCGACCACAAGACCTACGAGGGCAAGTGGAAGGTCGTCTTCTTCTGGCCGAAGGACTTCACCTTCGTCTGCCCGACCGAGATCGCCGCGTTCGGCAAGCTGAACGACGAGTTCGCCGACCGTGACGCCCAGATCCTCGGTGTCTCCGGTGACTCGGAGTTCGTCCACCACGCCTGGCGCAAGGACCACGCCGACCTGCGTGACCTGCCCTTCCCGATGCTGGCCGACGCCAAGCACGAGCTGATGCGCGCGTGCGGCGTCGAGGGCGAGGACGGCTACGCCCAGCGCGCCGTCTTCATCGTCGACCAGAACAACGAGATCCAGTTCGTCATGGTGACCGCCGGCTCCGTCGGCCGTAACCCCAAGGAGGTCCTGCGGGTCCTCGACGCGCTGCAGACCGACGAGCTGTGCCCCTGCAACTGGAGCAAGGGCGACGAGACCCTCGACCCGGTCGCGCTCCTCTCGGGCGAGTGAGCTGATCTCCCATGGCTCTCGATGAACTGAAGTCCGCCATACCGGACTACGCCAAGGACCTGAAGCTCAACCTGGGCTCGGTCATCGGCAACTCCGAGCTCCCGCAGCAGCAGCTGTGGGGCACCGTCCTCGCCTGCGCGATCGCGACCCGTTCGCCGATCGTCCTGCGCGAGCTGGAGCCCGAGGCGAAGGCGAACCTGTCCGCGGAGGCGTACACCGCCGCCAAGGCCGCCGCCGCCATCATGGCGATGAACAACGTCTACTACCGCACCCGGCACCTGCTGTCGGACCCGGAGTACGGCAACCTGCGCGCGGGTCTGCGGATGAACGTCATCGGCAACCCGGGTGTGGAGAAGGTCGACTTCGAGCTGTGGTCCCTGGCCGTCTCCGCCATCAACGGCTGCGGCATGTGCCTCGACTCGCACGAGCAGGTGCTGCGCAAGGCCGGTGTGGCCCGCGAGACGATCCAGGAGGCGTTCAAGATCGCCTCCGTGCTCCAGGCCGTCGGCGCCACGCTCGACGCCGAGGCCGTGCTCAACGGCTGAGGGCACCCCTCGTAGTACGTCGACAGACGAAAAGCGGCCCGCCAACCTCTCCGGTTGGGGGGCCGCTTTTCGTCGTGAGCGGGCGGGCTGGGGATACTCGGCGGGACGCGGGCGGGGGCGCCCGGCGCGCGTCTCTCCGCTCAGGCCCCTCCCGGTTCGTCCGCTCAGTCCGCCCGTTCGCCCGGAGCCTCGCCCCGGGAGTACGCCTTGAGATAGCCGACGACCGTGTTGGTCACCGCCACCAGCGGCACCGCCACCACCGCGCCGCCGATCCCGGCGACCATCGAGCCGGCCGCCACGGAGAGCACGACCGCCAGCGGATGGACGCGCACGGCCCGGCCGAGGATGAACGGCTGGAGGATGTGACCCTCTATCTGCTGCACGGCCAGGACGACGACGAGCACCATCGTCGCGGTGAAGACGCCCTGGGTCACCAGCGCCACGACCACGGCGAGCGCTCCCGACACCACGGCGCCGACCAGCGGAATGAAGGCGAACAGGAAGATGAAGACGGCCAGCGGCACGGCCATCGGCACCTTCAGGAAGTACAGGCCGATGCCGATGCAGACCGCGTCGATCATGGCCACTATCACCGTGCCGCGCACATAGGCGGTCAGCGTCGCCCAGGCGCGCGGCCCGGCGCCCGCGACACCTTCGCGCGCCGCGCTCGGGACCAGCCGGAGCACCCAGCGCCAGATCCTCGGCCCGTCGTAGAGCAGGAAGAGGGTGGTGAACATCGCCAGGATGATGCCGGTCAGCGTCTCGATGATGACCTGTACGCCCTCTATGCCCGCCGAGGTGATCTCCTTGGTGTTGGAGCTCAGGGCGTCACTGAGGTTCTCGGTGATGTTGTCGATCTGCTTCTGGGTGACATGGAACGGGCTCGTCCGGAGCCATTCCTTGAGGTCGTGCAGACCCGTTTCGAGCTGTCCGGACAGGTCGTCGACGTTCTCCATCACCTGCCAGACCACGAACCAGCCGACCAGCCCCATGACGACGAAGCCGGAGATGAAGGTCACGGCCGTGGCCAGGCCCCGGTGCAGGCCCCGCCGCTTCAGCGCGGCGACCGTCGGCTGGAGCAGCGCGGTGATCAGCAGGCCGGCGACGAACGCCAGCACCACCAGTTGCACCGCGCTGATGACGCGCATCAGCACCCACAGCGTTCCCGCGAGCACCAGCAGTCGCCAGCCCGCCTCGGCGGCGACGCGTACACCCCAGGGGACGACGGCGACCGGGTCGGGGCGCGGCGGTTCGGCGAGGACGGCCGCGGCGGAGAGCGGCGGCGTCCGTTCGGCCGGGGTCGGGGCCTGGGCCGGAGCGGCCTCGGCGTCGGCGCCGGCCGGCGGAGTGGCGGCGTCGGTCCGCGGTTCGCCGGACCGTGCCGCGGAGGCGGCGGCCGGTTCACCGGAATCGGATCGGGGGGGCGTGGCGGTTCCGGGCTCGGCGGCATCCGCGTCCGCGGGTTCCGCGGCGGGCCGCTCGCCGAGGGGGGCGCCGGCCGGCGGCTGCGCCCAGGCGGGCACGCCGTCCGGGTCGGTGCGCGCCTTGCGCTCTTCCAACCGGTGGGAGAGCCGCGTCAGGCCCGAGCCGACACTGCCGAGCCATTGTGGCAATCTGGACATTTTTCTTCCTCTACCCCCACATCCCCCGCGGCCATCCGGCATGAACGTTACCTGGGCCCCGCGAGTCGGAGACGAAAGGTTTCCGCCCGTAGGGCCCGCGTTCCCCCCGGAAGACCCACAAAGCCCCCGACCGGTTGAGGTCGGGGGCTCGCGGAAGCGTTGCGCGGCGCGCGCCGTGAAACCCGGTACCGGCCCGGTACCGGCCGTGGGGGCTGATACCCGGACCGGGCGTCGAGGCGCCTAGTACCAGTTGTTGGCCTGCCAGAAGGACCACGCGCCACACGGGCTGTGGTACCGCTCGTTCATGTAGCTGAGGCCCCACTTGATCTGGGTGGCGGGGTTGGTCCGCCAGTCCGCGCCCGCGGAGGACATCTTCTCGGCGGGGAGCGCCTGGACGAGGCCGTAGGCGCCGGAGGAGGCGTTGGTGGCCGTGTAGTCCCAGCTGCTCTCGTTGTTCACGATGTTGCTGAAGCACTGGAACTGGTCGGCCGGGACGATCTGCCGGGCTATCGCCTGGACCTCGGCGGTGCTGTAGGAGCCCTTGACCGGGATGTCGACGGAGTCGCGCGTGGCCGAGCGGCTCGCGACCTCGTCCTTCTCCTTCTTCTCCCGCTCCTTCTCGGCCTTCTCCTTGGCCTTTTCCTCCGCCTCCTTCTTGGCCGCCTCCTCGGCGGCCTCCTTCTTGGCGGTGGCCTCTTCGGCGGCCTGCTTGCGGGCGGTCTCCTCGGCCTCCTTCTTGGCGGCCGTCTGCGCCACGCCGACCTGGGTGTCCGCCTGCTGCGTCAGCGACGCGGTCTGGACGGCGTTCTGCCCGGCGGGAAGTTCCGCGAGAAGCGTCGTGTCGGCGGCGGCGGCCTGTACTCCGCCAGTCGTCGTCTTGCCCTGCTCGTCGCCCTGGGCGACGCCCACGACGGCGCCGACGGTGGTGACCGCGGTGGCGGAGGCCACGGCGAATCCCCGGACCGAGATCCGGCTCACACGCTTTCCTTCCAGCATCGCCCGCGCAGGTGACCCTCGCGGACGCGATCGCGCCCCTGACGCTGGCCTCTGCTGGTACGGAACCGCGAACGCGGGACCGGCCGGTCACTGGAGGCACTGGCCCGGCGGACCGCCGGCGAACCCCCGCTGAGGAAGGTTCGTACGGTGCACGGGCGGCATACGGCGACACTGTTCAGTTGTCGGTCCGGCGGTGGGAAACCGCGCACTCCCTGGGGAGCCCGAGGAGCAAGTGCCGTATGCGGGGCCTGACAGGAACCAGACTCTGCCCGACGCGCACGCTCGGAGGCAATTCCGCGTTGCGTGGGAAACGTCACACCATGTTCGACCCGGCGGAATTGCGGGAACCGGGGGCGCGGCAGCACAACGCGCGGCTAAGCTCCCAGGCTTTGCCGCGCGTTGTCCGCGAAAGGCCGTGCGCTGCCCGCGAAAGACCGCGGGCCGCGATCGGGCGCCTCGTCAGATCCGCCCGTCCTCCAGCATCTCCGTGACGAGCGCCGCGATCGGCGACCGCTCCGAGCGCGTCAGGGTGACGTGCGAGAACAACGGGTGCCCCTTCAGCTTCTCCACCACCGCCGCGACCCCGTCGTACCGCCCGACGCGCAGGTTGTCGCGCTGCGCCACGTCGTGGGTGAGGACGACACGGGAGTTGGCCCCGATGCGCGAGAGCACGGTGAGCAGCACATTGCGCTCCAGCGACTGGGCCTCGTCCACGACGACGAACGCGTCGTGCAGCGAACGGCCGCGGATGTGCGTCAGCGGCAGCACCTCCAGCATGCCGCGCCCCACGACCTCCTCGATCACCTCCGTCGTGGTCACCGCCGAGAGGGTGTCGAAGACCGCCTGGGCCCAGGGGCTCATCTTCTCCGACTCGCTGCCGGGCAGGTAGCCCAACTCCTGGCCCCCTACCGCGTACAGCGGACGGAACACCATCACCTTCCGGTGCTGCCGCCGCTCCAGCACCGCTTCGAGGCCGGCGCAGAGCGCCAGCGCCGACTTGCCGGTACCGGCCCGGCCGCCCAGCGAGACGATGCCCACCTCGGGGTCGAGCAGCAGGTCCAGGGCGATGCGTTGCTCGGCGCTGCGCCCGTGGATGCCGAACGCCTCCCGGTCGCCGCGGACCAGGCGGACGGCGCCGTCCGCCGTCATCCGGCCCAGCGCCTTGCCCCGTTCCGACTGGAGCACCAGGCCGGTGTGGACCGGAAATTCGGCCGCTTCCGGGATGTATGTCCGTTCCGCCGCGAACAGTTCGTCCACCTGTTCGGCGGTGACGGACAGCTCCGCCATCCCCGTCCAGCCCGAGTCGGTGATGGCCAGCTCGGCCCGGTACTCCTCGGCCAGCAGGCCCACCGACGACGCCTTGATGCGCAGCGGCAGGTCTTTGGAGACCACCGTGACGTCGTACCCCTCCGCCTGGAGGTTGCGGGCGACCGCGAGGATGCGCGAGTCGTTGTCGCCCAGCCGGAAGCCGACGGGGAGTATGGCCGGATCGGAGTGGTTGAGCTCCACCCGCAGGCTGCCGCCCAGGTCCCCGATGGGGATGGGCGCGTCGAGCCGGCCGAACTGCACCCGGTACTCGTCCAGTCGGCGCAGCGCCTTCCGGGCGAAGTAACCGAGCTCCGGATGGTGCCTCTTGGCCTCCAACTCCGTGACCACCACGACGGGCAGCACCACCTCGTGCTCCTCGAAGCGGCACATGGCGCCTGGATCCGCCAGCAGGACGCTGGTGTCGAGGACATAGGTGCGCCGGTCGTTCTCACGGCGCTTCTTGCTGGTCACCACGGGTGCACGAACCCCCTCGGGGAGAGGTCTGGACGCGACCTGGGTCGCGGGGAAGGGGCCGGGTCCACGCCCTTCGAGGGCCGGTCGGCGGCCCTCCACGTCCTCCACGCGACCCGCGGGGGCGGCAAGATCCGCCTGCACCACTCAGCCGTCGCGGGCTTCGTCCGTCGCAAAGGGCCTCCCGGGCGGACGGCCCCATGCCGTCCGCTGCAGAGCGACGGTCATGGGAGCGACCGCCGGCCTGGAGGGGATATTCCCGCCGAAGCGCTTGACCATGCAACGGCATATGCGACGAGCAGGTGAACGACCGATCACCGGACCGCTACGGCGGTCCGGCCGACGACGGTGCGGAACCGGGCAATCGCCCAGCGCACATGCGGGGCAAGGGCGGTGACGCCCCGTGCGGCGGCCGTGCGCGGGCTCGCTTCCGGCGGGTCCGTTCAGTATCCGTAACGCCGGTGGCGCGCCGCATAATCACGCAGTGCGCGGAGGAAGTCGACCTTGCGGAAGGCCGGCCAGAAAACCTCGCAGAAGTAGTACTCGGAATGCGCGCTCTGCCACAGCATGAAGCCGGAGAGGCGCTGTTCGCCGCTGGTGCGGATGATGAGGTCCGGGTCGGGCTGGCCACGGGTGTAGAGGTGCTTGGTGATGTGCTCGACGTCCACGGACTCGGCGAGTTCCTCGAACGACGTGCCGTTCTCGGCGGCTTCCAGGATCAGGGAACGGACCGCGTCCGCGATTTCCTGCCGGCCGCCGTATCCGACGGCCACATTGACGAGTATTCCCTTGACGTCGAGCGTGGCCTGCTCGGCCTCTTTCAGGACGGTCTGCGTCTCGGCCGGGAGCAGGTCGAGCTGCCCCACGTGGTGGACGCGCCAGCGGCCGTCCGCAGCCAGCCCGCGGACCGTGTTCTCGATGATGCCGAGGAGCGGCTTCAGCTCCTTCGCCGGCCGGTCCAGGTTGTCGGTCGAGAGCATCCACAGGGTGACGACCTCGACGTCCGTCTCGTCGCACCAGCCCAGGAGGTCCTGGATCTTGTCCGCGCCGGCCTGGTGCCCCTGCTCCGGGGTCCGCCCGTCGGCACGGGCCCAGCGTCGGTTGCCGTCCAGGATGACGCCGATGTGCTTGGGCACCTGGGCGTGATCGAGGCGGCCTTCCACCCGGTGTGCGTAGAGCCTGTACACCAGGTCGCGCAACTTCACGTTTCCAGCCCCTCCATGCCACTGCGGTTCCCCGCCACTGCGGGCACCCGAGGGCGCCACATTACTGCCAGCGTGTCGCGAGGACCCAACTCGGCCGGTCACCGGGCCGTGATAGTCAGTGGCGACATGACCGATTCGCACTACCGCGCGGCCGAAACACGCTACGACTCCATGGAGTACCGGCGTACGGGCCGCAGCGGGCTCAAGCTGCCCGCCATCTCCCTCGGACTGTGGCACAACTTCGGGGACGACCGCACGCTGGCCTCACAGCGCGCCATTCTCCGGCGCGCCTTCGACCTGGGGGTCACCCACTTCGATCTGGCCAACAACTACGGGCCGCCGCCCGGTTCCGCCGAGCTGAACTTCGGCAAGCTCTTCGCCCAGGACTTCCGCCCCTACCGCGACGAACTGGTCCTTTCCACCAAGGCCGGTTATCTGATGCACCCCGGGCCGTACGGCGAATGGGGCTCCCGGAAATACCTGCTCTCGTCCCTGGACGCGTCACTGGTCCGAATGGGTATCGATTACGTCGATATCTTCTACTCGCACCGCTTCGACCCGCACACCCCGCTGGAGGAGACGATGGGCGCCCTGGCGTCCGCCGTCCGGCAGGGGAAGGCGCTCTACGTCGGCGTCTCCTCGTATTCGGCGGAGCAGACCCGGGAGGCGGCGCGGCTGCTGCGGGAGATGGGGGTGCCCGCGCTGATCCACCAGCCCTCCTACTCCATGATCAACCGCTGGACGGAGGACGACGGCCTGCTCGACGCGCTGGAGGACGAGGGCATGGGCTGCATCTCCTTCGCACCGCTGGCCCAGGGGCTGCTCACGGACAAGTACCTGGGCGGCGACGTCCCGGCGGGCTCGCGGGCCGCGAAGGGCACGTCGCTGGATCCGGCGCTGCTCAGCGAGGACGTACTGCGCCGGCTGCGCGGGCTCGACGGGATCGCGCGGCGGCGCGGGCAGTCCCTGGCGCAGCTGGCGCTGCGCTGGGTGCTGCGGGACGAGCGGATGACCTCGGCCCTGATCGGCGCCTCCAGTGTGGGCCAGCTGGAAGCGAATGTGGCGGCGCTGGAGGGTCCGGAACTGACCGGAGAAGAACTGGCTGAGATCGATTCCTTTGCGGTGAGTACAGAAGGGGTCAACATCTGGGCGAATCGCGGCGCCTCGTAGAGGCCCCTGGGGATCCGGGGTCGTGGGCACCCCGGCGGGGGCGACGCAGTCCCAGGGGCTGACGTCCCTGCATACGGGGAGAGCAGGGGCCGGGCGCCCGAGAGGGCGGCGTCGCTCCGCGCGCCCCGGCGCCTGCCCCGCGACCGGGCCCGCGTCCGCACCCGCGCCTCTGCCCACATCCGCGCCTGCACCTGCGCCTGCACCCGGCCGCCCGGCGCGCGTAACCCTGCGTGGGTTCGTCTTCAGCATTCCGTAGACGTCTCGCGAATGCTTTGTGCATGAATCGTGGGTGATTCCGTCGCGCTTGCCGCGCCGAAATTCCACCGCATCCGGATCACAACTGTCCGGAGTCGCACGAATCCATACGGAGAGTGACATCACCCCACGAAAAACGGGCCGGTCCGTGGGGGGGATACGGACCGGCCCGAGGGGGGGTTTCCACCATAACCGGTCGGAGGGGGTGCATCGCGCATCCGCAGGGGTGACATAGCGTGGCGCGCTGACTTTCGGCACTGTTGATGATCTTGAAACGGTCGGTCGATGGGGTGGCGCCACTCCCATTCCGCCATGTCAGCACTAGGGCTACGGTGTAGAACCAGCCAAGTGATCAGCGCTCCACCATGCTCTCCGTCACCTTCATCGAAATGTTGCACAAACTCGTCGCCGACTTGACGGGCCTGGGCCGAATGGGTGGGTGCGCGGTCAGTTCCCTGCCGTCCACGCCCCCACCAGGAGAGCCGGCCAGGCCCCGGCGAGCAGGAAAGGACCGAGGGGCATGGTCGTCCCGCGTCCCGCGCCCCGGGTGAGCATCAGGGCTATGCCGTAGGCCGAGCCGAGTAGGAGTCCCCCGAGGCCGCCGAGTATCAGCACGCCCCAGCCGTACCAGCCCAGGGCGCAGCCCAGGCCGGCGGCGAGCTTGACGTCGCCGAATCCCATCCCGGCCGGATGCGCCAGGAACAGCACGAGATAGGCGCCACCGAGCACCGCGCCCCCGAGCAGGGAACCCGGCCAGGACCCGCCGGACGCCGGCAGCAGGGCCGCCAGGCCGAGCAATACGGCCATGCCCCCCGCCAAGGGCAGCGTCAGCACGTCAGGTAGCCGGTGCACGGCCCAGTCGACTCCCGCGAGCA
Source organism: Streptomyces sp. URMC 126 (assembly GCF_051386555.1). Lineage (NCBI taxonomy): Bacteria > Bacillati > Actinomycetota > Actinomycetes > Kitasatosporales > Streptomycetaceae > Streptomyces > Streptomyces sp. URMC 126. Next base: position 9,456 of record NZ_JBPQTX010000022.1, on the reverse strand, counting down.
CCACGCCCACCGGTATCGCCAGCAACCACACGGCGAGTTCGGGCCGCGGGCCGACCACCGCTGCCGTCGCCGCGCACAGCACGACCGTCACTCCGGCCGGCCACACCGCCCCCGGCCCGTACCTCGTTCTCCCGCACACCGCGCACCGGCTCCGCCCCAGCCCGCGGCCGAGGGCGTGCCCGCAGGGAGCCGTCGTCCGCCATGTCTCGTCCGGCTCGACCGACAGCCGGTACCGCGCGCCCGGCACCAGCGCGCCGGCCAGGATTCCGTAGAGGGCGGCCGACGCCACCAACGCGATCAACAACCAGTCCATGCGCCGAGGTTACGGAGCCGGCGGCAGTTGGCGGGACGATCTCGGGAAAGCTGTGGACGTCCCGTCGAATGTGGATAACTTGGCCACTCGGAAGGCTGAGAGGGCAAGGATTTCCCGAGCGGAGGGCCGTGTTGACGCCAAGCTGGACCGACGGCTTCACCCACCTCACCGTCGAGCCCGTGGACCACACGCTCCCGGCGGTGCCGGTGGAGGTGGCCGCCTCCTACCGCGCCCGGACGCGCGGACTGCTCGGAAGGGAAGGAATCGAGGGGATCATGCTGTTGACTCCGGCCGGCTCGGTGCACACCTTCGGTATGCGGTTTCCCATCGACGTCGCCTACGTGAGCCAGGACATGTGGGTGCTCGCCGTTCGCACGATGGCTCCGCACCGTCTCGGCCTGCCCCGGCCGATGGCCCGGCACGTGTTGGAGTCGGCGGCCGGGGCGATGGCGCGATGGGGGGTGCGCAAGGGCACGCGTATACGGATCGCGCCCGTTAAGCCAGGTCGAGACGGGTCCTGACCGGCTTATTCCTCCGGCCTGCGGGCCGCCAGGTACCAGCCGCCGAGACCCAGGAGGAGTGCCGTCCCGGTGCCGACGCCGACGTAACCGAGGGTCTTCAAGCGTCCGTCCGGCGCCGGGGAGGCGCTCGCGGTACGGTCCGTCACGCCGCCGGGGCCGTGGTACGTGCGGGGGCCGGGCGGTACGGCCGCCGTGCTCCGGGCCGGGGCGGTGATCACCGTGAGCGTGACGGGCACCGCGCCCGAAGGGCCGAGCGCGGCCTTGGCGTTCAGGCTGACCTGGAGGTAGTACCAGCCCTCGGACGCCGTGTCCCGCGCCGGCGGGGGTGCGGCGAGCGGAACGGCGACGGTACGGCCCTGGTAGCCGTCGGTCCGGTTCGTCACATGACCCCGGGCGCCGTCGTTCAGGCCCAGGCGGACACCATTGGCGACGTAGGGGACACGTCCGGAGGCGTCACCGAACGTCGCTTTCGCGAACAGTTGGCGGCCGATGGCGACGGGGGTCCGGTAGAAGCGGGTCTCCCCCGGTCGGATCGTGTCCTTCCAGACACCGGCCCGGACGTCCGTCGCGTCGTTGAACCCGCTGCCTCCGGCGACCTCCTTCGCCGGCCCGACGGGTGCGGGCGGTGGTTCCGAGCTCCATGTGCCGGGTGACGAGGGTGAGGTGGGTGCGGTCGACGGGCGGCGTGTGGCGGTGGTGAGCTCCAGCGGAACGGGGGCCGGGTCGCCGCCGTCGGCGTCCCCCCGGGTTACGACGAAGTAGTACGTACCGGCGGCCGCGCAGGGCCCGTCCGTCCCCGCGAGGCGTTCGGCGTGGTCCGCGAGGGGGTAGGCCCCGCCCTGGGCGAGGAACGAACGGTGGCGGGCCGGTCCGCAGCGGGTGCCGTCGGCGCGCTGGAGTGCCACGTCGATGCCGTCGCGCAGCCCCGGAGTGCCACCCGGGCGTGGTGCGGCGACCGCCGAGACGTAGGTGTCGGACGTGCCGTCCACGCGGACACCGTAGAATTTCCGCTCGCCCGGGGCGATGGTGTCGGTCGCCGTCCGGCCGCCGGGGATGAGGGGCGGGGTGGCCGTGACAGCCGGTGCTCCGTGGATCTCCTGGGCGCCGGGGGCCATCCGGTAGGCGGCCGGCGGCCCGGTGCCGTCCGGCCCGCCGGGTGCGGCCGTCGCGGGCGCCGCTGTGGAGACGAGCGCCCCCAGAGCGAGGGCCGGCAGCAGGGTGCCGATCCTCTTCCGTGCCGACCGCCTCGTACCGCCCGTCACGTACCGCCTCCCTCAGTCGCCACCAGGGCACTCGGAAGACCCATCCTGCCGCGTGCGGACGGTGGTTGGCGAGGGAGCGAGGGTGGCTCAGGGGGCTATGGAGGTGATCTCGCAGGCGCGGGCGTCGAGGCCCCAGGGGTGGGCCTCGGCCAGGACCTCCTCGGGTCCGTCGCCGAGGCGGGCGGTGAGGACGAACCGGTGGACAGCCCCGACGCGTCGCGGTTCGAACGCCAGGTGGGCGAACCAGCCCGTGCCCGGCCCGGTCGCGGCCCCGCGCAGCCGGGCGAGCTCCGTTTCCGTCCGGGACCATTCCGCGGGCGGTACGTACTGCCGCATCACGGAGTGCCAGACGACGGTGAGGGTGCCGGGCCGGAGTTCCGCTTCGGCCAGGAAGTCGGCCGCGCCCCGGGGGAGGACCCGGGCGGGCTGCCGCCGGGCGAGGGCCAGAGCGCCGGAGAGGCGGGCGGCACGGGTGGGGTGTTCGGACCAGACGTAGGCACGGAGGGCCAGGGCGCCGGCGGGGTGAAGGGGGTCCAGCGGATCGACGTCACAGCCGAGGCGCTCGATGATGTCCAGCGCGGGGACGCGGGCCGCGGCGTCGGCGATTCGGGGCGGCGGTCCGCCGTCGCGCCAGGCACCGTCGAGGACGACGGGCGAGTCGGGGTCACCCCAGGAGAAGCGAGGACCCGCCGACGGGCCGCCGGAGGTGACGCGGAAGCGGTCGGCCCGGAGGTTCAGGCCGGCGCTGGCGCCGAGTTCGAGCAGGCGGATGGGGGGCGGTTCGGGGAGCCGCAGGGCGGCGACCATGGCTAGCAGGCCGCTGATCAGCATGTTGGCGCGGCCGACCTCGTTCGTCTGGGGTGGGCGGCGCATCCAGGCGGCGATGTGCTCGGGGTGTTCGGCTACGGCGCGCCGGAACGGTTCCCACGCCGCGTCCGGGTCGTCGGCGCCGCCGCCCGCCGTGGGGTAGTGGGCGGCCAGGTCGGGCGCGTCACCGAGCAGGACGAGCGCGTGGACGGCGCCCATCAGGCGGAGGCCGACGGCGGCGGGGCCCGGGGCGCCCTCCAGCGGGGCCACGGCGTCGGCGCACGGGCCGCCGTCGCGGATGTCCTGGGCGGCGCGGGCGAGGAGCGCCGCGTACAGCGGAGCGTCGAGCTCGCCACAGGCGCGTGCCTGGGTGTCGACGAGGTCGGCGGTGCGGGCGCGGGTCACATGCCCTCCTCTGCGGCTGGACGAGCTGTCGCCAACCTAGTGTCGGAGGAAGGGGTTCCGAGGGAGAGACAGGCGTGATCCGCGCCTCAGGGGGGGGCGAGTTGGGTGAGCGGGTGGACGGGCGGGACGTCGAGCGCTCACCGGCCCTGGCGGGGGAAGCTGACTTCCACCCGGCGGTTCTTGCGGCGGCCGTCCTCCGTGGCGTTGTCGGCGATCGGGTAGTCCTCGCCGTAGCCTCGGATCTGGTAAGTGATCGACGACGAGCCGAGTTCCTTCGCGAGTTGGCGTTGCACGGCGTTGGCACGCTCCTTGGACAGCAGCGTCCCGTGGTCGGCTGATCCCAGGTTGTCGGTGAATCCGAAGACGCGCAGCGTGGTGGCGCGTTGTTTCCTGACCTCGTCGGCGATGGCCTTTATGCGTTGGGCCGCCGCCCCGTTGAGGGAGGAGCTGTCCTTGTCGAACAGGACTTCCGCCTGAAGCGCGAAGGTGACGTTCACATTGGTGTCCACACGGCGTTCGCTGCCGTTGCCGGATTCGATGACGGACTTGATGTCGAGGACGCGACCGGGCGCCAGCTTCGCTCCGTCGCGCAGCCTGAGTCCGGAGGCGTGGGCGTCGAGTTTGACGGGCGGCTCGCTGCGGGCCGGGTCACCGGGGCCCCCGGCGTGGGCGGGGACCGGGGCGACGGCGAGCAGGACGGTCGCCGTGAGCAGAGCCGTGGCGAGGGCGTTGTCGAGGGCCTTGCCCCGGCGGCCGCGGGGGCCGTGGGGACGGGCGGATGAGGTCGGGAGGCGGCGGGTCACGGGTCATCCCGAGAGCGCGATGCGGACGGAGGGCATGGTGGGGATCTGGAAGTCGACCTGGGTGACGTCGGAGGGCGGGGCGGGGAACTGGGCGAAAATGGGCCGGGATTCCTGGGGCTTGATTCCCGTGAGGCCGGTACTGCAAAGGCATTGGCCGTCGGTGTCGCGGAGGACGAGGTAGCGCTTCTTTCCCTTGGCGTCGACGAGAGTGGCGCCCGAGACGGCGGACTGCGATCTCATGTCCGTTTCCTTGGAGCGCCATTCCAGGGCGTTGAACATTTTGGTGCCGCGGTTGGTGACGGTTCCCTGGACGGTGACGAAGCCGCCGTCCTCCCGTGCGGCGGAGGTGATGGTGACGACGATCCCGTCGCCGTTCCGCATTTCCCCCAGCGTTTCGGACGACGATGTCTTTCCCGGACCGTTCGGCGCGGGCTTCCCGGTGTTCGCGGTGGCCGGCCGGCCGGTCGCGTTCCGATCGCCGCCGCCGTCGTCGCCGTTACCGCCGCAGCCGGACAAGGCGAGCACCGCGGCGAAGGCGAGCGGCACCAGCGGCATGGCCCGGGGTGGTCGGCGCCCTGTGCTCATCGGTGGCGTTCCTCCGCTTGTGAGGTCATCGGTCGGTGGCGGCGAGGCGGACGGCGAACAGGGTGCGTCCCCTGAGCCGGGGGTCGGGATGGGCGGGATCGACGGTCAGCGGCCCGTCGTCGCAGTCGAACCGGATGTACGGGGCTCCGGCGCCCCCGTCCGGTGCGGGACGGCAGCGGGGGGTGACGACGGCACGGGAACTGACGGTGGGGTGGACGTCCTCGGTGCCGGGGACGACGGACGCGCCCACCCCGTCGCGGGACGTGACGGTGACGTCGAAGGCCGATGCCGTGGGATCCGGGCCCGGGGCCGCGACGCAGCCGGGGCCGGTGAGATCGGCGCCGTTGTCGCGCGCGAGGCGTTCCGCCTCCCGGCAGGCGGTGCCGGGGGCGTCGCCGCGGCCGTCGAACCAGCGGCGCCAGTCGCCGCCGGGCCGGGCCGCGAGGTCCCGGAGGAAGCCGGTGAACGCCTGCTCCCGGTAGTCCTGGGCGGCGGCGAGGGCCGCGGCATCGGCGGCGGACCGGGTGCCGTTCCTGGCGGCGCCGGCCATGCCGACGGCGAAGACGGCGAGCGCGACGAACAGGAAACCCGCCACCGCCACAACGTACAGCGGGAACGCCTGGCCCGCGTCACGCCGCCCGGGAGGCCGTCGAGGCGCCCCGGCGTCGGAGGTCACTTGGCGATTTTTTGAATCTGGTCCATGATCGCTTTTGCGATCACCGTGCCGAAGTCCGTCGTCGTGAGGACGAGCACGATCGCCACCACGACGGCGATGATGCCCAGGTACTCGACCGAGGTCTGCCCCCGGTCGTCCTCCCAGAAGCGCTTCCCCATTCTCATCCCCTCCACGAGTGGCCGGGCGCTGCGGGTGGCGTCCGGGACGGCCGCTCGCCGCAGGGGAAACGTACGCCCGAACACCGGCCACGGGACAGGGTGCGTGCCTCTTGTTCCCTCTTTCGCAGGGGAGTTGGGCGTTCCCTTGCGTCACGCACACCACCCCCGTCCGGCCCGGCGTTCTCTCGTCGAGGTGCCTTCGGGCGAAGACTGTCCCACACCTGGTTGCACAAGCGAAGGGCATTCACAGAACTCGTGCGTCCGGTGCACCGCCGGGCCCCGTCCTCCGGTCATCTGCCGGACACCGATCCGAAGTCGACGCCGGAGCCGAGGAAGAAGCCCGCGATCATCAGCGCCAGCGTCCCGGGGACCATGAACGTGGTGATGACGACCGTGGCCTTGGGGACGGCCCGCGCCGCCCGACGGCGGGCGTTCTGGGCGTCGGTACGGCGCATGTCGGCCGCCAGGTCCATGAGGGTGTCCACGATGGGCGAGCCGAGCTCCTCACCCTGCTGGAGGGCGGAGACGAACTGGGCCACCTGTTCCGAGTCGTTCCGTCGACGCAGCCCTTCGAAGGCATCCCGTCGGCTGACGCCCATGTCCATCTGCCGGAGCGCGATACGGAGTTCGTCGGCCCATGGGCCCTCATACCGCTCGGCGACCCGGTCGAGGGCCTGCCGGAAGCTCAGGCCGGCGCTGACGACGACCGCGAGGACGTCCAGGAAGTCGGGGAGCGTCCGTTCGATCGCGCTCCGCCGCTCCCGGACGGCGGCCCAGATGCCGACCTCGATCCAGAACAGGCCGAAGGCGACGAGCAGCGCGGCTATGAGCAGCCGCCCTTCGGCCAGCATGACGACCGCTCCACCGAACCCCAGCGCTCCGTACACCGCGCGCCGCGCCGCGTAGCGGTCGACGGTGAGACCTCCGGGGTTGCCCGCGCGGTCGATCCGCGTACGGATCCGGGCCACGCGGCGCGCTCCCATCAACCGCAGCACCAGCGGGGCCCACCGCATGCCGAGGCGGTCGACGGCCGAACCGACGGCGGTGGTGCGGGTGGCGCCGACCTCCAGGGCGACGGCGAGGTCCGGCGGGAGCCTGGCCTCGCTGCGCCAGAGGGCGATGCCGTAACAGACACCGGCCACGGACGCGCCGGCCAAGAGGGCTGTCAGCAGGCCCATGTCCGTCTCCTCGGATGGTTCGGATGGTGGAGTGTGCGATCGGCGGGGGCGGGAGTCCGGGTCGGGGCCGCCGGGGTGCGAGCGGGCGTCCCGAAGGGGTCAGATGTCGATGCGGGACATACGGCGGATGAGGAAGAACCCGATGCCGTAGAGCAGGAACGCGCCTATCACCGTCAGCTGTCCCAGGGTGGTGCCCGTCATGCGGTCGATGGAGCCCGGCGCTATGCGGTCCATGAGGAAGAGCGTGCCGACACCCATCAGGGGAACGACGTAGGCCGTGGCGGTGACCTGGGACAACTGGGTGCGGACTTCGCGCCGCGTCTCCTTCCGCTCCTCCAGCGTCTCGGTGAGGTTGCGCAGAGAGCGGACGACCGAGCCGCCCGCGCGGTGCGAGAGGACCAGAGTGGTGACGAGCACGCCGAGCTCGCGGGAGGGCAGCCGGTCCGCGAGCTCGGCGAGGGCCTCGTCGACGGAGTGACCGACGGCCAATCGGTCGGCCACGGCAGCCAGTTCCTCACCCGCCGGGGCGTCCATCTCCTCCGCCGCCATCCCCAGGGCCGTGCGCAGGGCGAGGCCCGCCTGGGTGGCGTTGGCGAGGATGCGGGCGAGCTCGGGCAGTTGGTTGATGAACTTCTCGATGCGCTTACGCCGCTGCCATCCCAGGAAGGCGAACGCCGTCCAGACGGCCACGATCGCGGCGAGCGGCCCGAAGAACGGGGCCAGGAGCAGGGCCGCCACGACCCACAGGGCGGCTGCCGCAGCGCCCGTCCACAGCAGGAAGTCTCCCGGCGCGACGCTCAGCCCGGTGACGGCTATGCGCAGCTCCAGCCGTCTGCCGAGGCGCGTCCGACGGACCGCCCGGTCGAAGCGGCGAAAGGGCCGTGAGCGGCCTGGGGGCCGAGAGGTGTCGCCATGATCCACAAGGCGTTCGACAAGGGCGGCCTGCCGCTCGCGTCCGGCCAGATACGTCCGGACACCCGCTACGGCGAACGCGCCGCACAGCAGGGTGGCGCCCAAAGTGAGGAGCGTGAGCGTGTCGTCCATGTCCGGTCGCCTTCCATGGCCTTCCGTGGCCTCTCGTCCGTACGGTGGGTGACTGTCCCGGCCGCTGCCGCCGGTGTCCTGATGGGTCTTCCCGCGAGGCGTCCCCGAGTGAACCCCCAGACGCCCCGGAAGCGGCCCGGAGATCACTCCCCTAGGGGGCCCATTCGCCGTCCGCGACATGCGTGGCGCTGCCGGGCCGCGCGGCGACTCCGAACGCCTGCGGAACCGGCTCGTTGGCCAGCCGCAGCCGTCCGACGGCCCGCTCCGGCAGCGGGAAGTGGGAGAACGTACCGCGAACGACACGGTCCGGCCCCATCGGCAGCGCGTCGAAACGGACGACGGTGACGAGGCGGTAGCCACCGGCGGCCGGCGCTCCACCGCCGAGCCGCTCGTACTCGTAGGCGACGCCCGGCCGCTCGTACCCGGCACCGGGCCGCTCGTCCGGAACGCCAGGCCGCGCGTACGAGGCTCCTGCCCGCTCGTGGGGCGCGTGCGAGTCCAGCAGCGTCACCTCGCTGATGCGCCGGGCGCCGTCCGCCGTGCGGGTGAGCTGGACGACGCAGTCCACCGCGCTGTCGATCTGGTCGCGCAGCGCCTCGTACGGGATCTTGACCTCCGACATGGAGGCCAGGGTGCGCAGCCGCATCAGCGCGTCCTCGGCGCTGTTGGCGTGGACGGTGGCGAGGGAGCCGTCGTGCCCCGTCGACATGGCCTGGAGCATGTCGAGCGTCTCGCCGCCCCGGACCTCACCGACGATGATGCGGTCGGGGCGCATGCGCAGGGAGTTGCGCACCAGGTCGCGGATGGTGATCCGGCCCTTGCCCTCGACGTTCGGCGGGCGGGATTCCAGGCGGATCACATGTGTCTGCTGGAGCTGCAACTCGGCGGCGTCCTCGACGGTGATGACCCGTTCGCCCTCCGGGATGAGACCGGAGAGGGCGTTGAGGAGCGTGGTCTTGCCGGAGCCGGTGGGCCCGGAAATGACGATGTTGAACTTCGCCCTGACGAGTCCCGCGAGGAGCATCACCGTCGCCTCGTCCAGCGTGCCGACGCCGACGAGTTCACGCAAGGTGTAGACGCGAGGGAAGCGACGGATGGTGAGGGTGGCGCCGTTGAGGGCGAGGGGCGGGATGATGACGTTGACGCGTTCGCCGCTGGGGAGCCGGGCGTCGACCATGGGATTGGACTCGTCCACGCGGCGGTTGACGGTGGAGACGATGCGCTCGATGGTCTGCATCAACTGTTCGTGGGAGGCGAACCGCACGGGGACGGACTCGACGCGGCCGGCACGCTCGACGAAGACCTGGTCCGGCCCGTTGACCATGATCTCGGTGACGGTGGGGTCCTCCAGGAGCGGCTCCAGGATGCCCAGCCCCAGGGCCTCGTCCACGACCCTGCGGATGAGCCGGTCGCGCTCGGCGGTGGAGAGGACCGGGCCCTCGCGGCTGATGATGTGCCCCAGCACCCGCTCCAGCCGCGCGCGCCGCTCGGCGGCGGCGAGCGCCGACATCTCGGCGAGGTCGATCTCCTCCAGGAGCTTGGCGCGGTAGACCGGGACCAGGTGGTCCGACTCCCGGCCGCCACCGTGCGGTTCGGGACTGACGACACGTGCTCGGAGACTCATGGGCGGTCCTCCTGGGAGAGTACGCGGGGCTCGCGAGGAGTACCGGGAGGGGCGTGGGGGGCGTCCGGAGAGTAACGGGG